>CBKWLJ010000102.1:0-21916 GCA_966675205.1 uncultured bacterium | reverse complement strand
ATGCCTCGGCAGCTTCCATCTCAATGTGCAGCCGTTGGGAAGCTGTCACCTTCTTTTTACTAGATTTGATACGCTCCGTCAGCGTCCAACGAATGGATTCCGGTTCTGGCTTCAATTCCGGTACCGGAGTGGGGGTGTCTCTTGAAGACTCACTTAACGCCTCTTCTTCTTTGAAGGCTTTCTCAAAATAATCAATGAGAATCGGGATAATAGCCTCGCCCCAGGTCACTTGCGGACCCGACCAATCGTTTGTTAAAGATGTGGCTAACCGACTCAATCCATATTTCTTCCCGGATTCCGTCAACTGCCAAATTTTTTTACCGTTGTCTGGACGAACCTGGAAGCCCAGCTCAACCAACGTCTGGTTCACTTGGGCAGGTTTGATTTTTCGTCCCAGTTCACAAGTTAATTGTTCCGCCACTGAGGATACGGTCATCCCGATTTCTGGAACGGGCGCAGTAGAGCTAATGAGTTTTTTCGCGTCTTCAATAATGTCTGCTAGGTCGGGGAATTTTTTGGCCAGGGCATTGTATTTGAAGTGAGCGATCGCACTCTTGTCTAATCCGGCATCTTCCAACCACACTGCCAAGGTGTTGATGGCTTCCATTGCGGCAGTGATTGATTCAGACGTTACCATACCTGACTTTGGTGCAGAGTGTTGCCCGTTGCTCGTCATGACCCGGTGTAAGAATACTTATTGGTTATGCTATGCACACAGTCCCGGTGATGTCAAAACACTGCCTAGACGGCTTGAGCGTTTATCCTTGTCGGAAAATGGGTAGATGTCGGCTATACCCTCACACTTGGCGGCGCTCGCTACTGATAGGGGATGTCGTTTTAGTGCAGAAATTAAGTATATTCTCTCATTGACAAAAATAACTCTGCCTTAACTTGTCACAAATGAAGTCCCATTAACAGCTTCCCCTGCATCTGGGCAATAGGCATTGAGTTGGGTCGAGGGGAAGTATTCTCTCCTGCCCCTCCCTCTTCACTCCTTAAATGGCGTTTTTGGGGAATCGCCATTTCTACTTTTGTAGGTTTATTCATATTAGAATCACGTACATGGATACCAAAGCAACTAAAGAAATGCATATAAGCATTACGGATGACTTGAAGAAGCGATTCCATGCCACCTGTGTCATGCAGGGTAAGAAGATGAGCCAAGTAGTCATTGAGCTAATCGAGCAATGGTTAGAGAACAACGAGTATTCCTCAACTGGGGAGACCAAAAGGTAAGAAGCTAGTACCGAATTGATTGTCTTGTTACTAAAGCCAGTGGAGTAAGAAAACTTTGTCAGCTTGTATAATCAACTGCAACCAAAAAAAGTTATGTCCATATCTATATCACGCACTGAACCTATAGAAGTTTTCTTCTCCTACGCTCATGAAGACGAAGAACTCAAAAACGAATTAATGAAACACCTTAGCATTTTGAAACGGCAGGGGGTAATTACAGCTTGGCACGACCGAGAGATTACTGCCGGAACAGAATGGGAAGGTGAAATTGATACACACTTGAATGCAGCCCGTGTCATTCTGCTGCTCATTAGTTCAGATTTCTTAGCTTCAGATTATTGTTATGACATTGAGTTGGCACTGGCGATGGAACGGCACGCAACTGGAGAAGCTTGTGTTATTCCCGTTATTCTCCGCGAAGTTGATTGGAAGGGCGCAGTGTTTGGCAAGCTTCAAGCCTTGCCCAAAAATGCTGTTCCTGTAGCTAATTGGGGAAATCGCGATCAAGCATTTGCAGATGTTGCTAGAGGGATTCGTAAAGCAGTTGAGGAGCTAAAACAAAAGCCAACTATCCAAGATATTCCACAGTCTGCCTCTTCTTTTATTGAAATTGAGCAAGAACTAAACACCAATGATCTAGAAATACTTACAGAACTCTTAATACGTAGTGGACGTGCTGAATACTCTGCCCGAAAAGCACTTTGTATAAAAATTGGGATTGAACCTAATCAAATTGAATTTTTAAGACAATCTGCTGACGCTAACTTTGCCTTATAATTAATTAATTATTTGCATAATATTGATAATAAAAAGGCTCTTTGTAGAATTTGTAAGGAACTAGAGTTTGTCTTTAAAGGAGGTAAATATTTAGCTAATTTGGAAAAGATTAAATTAAAACTAAACCATTAATAAATAGTGGAGTAGCGTAAAAAATGTCTCAAGAATTTTTAAGTCAAGCTAATGTAGAAACGTTAGTAAATCTATTGCTACGTAGCCAACAAGTGAGGTCGCGAGAAGCATTATGTATAAAAATTGGAATCAACCCCAAAACAATTAATTTTTTAAGAGATTCTTCGGATGCTGATTTTGCTACACAGCTAATTTATTATTTACATGAAATCGGAGATAGAGAGGCTCTTTGTAAACTTTGTTGTGAGGAGCTGTTTCCTATTTTTAAAATAGGACAATATGCATCTGTTTTAAAGAACATTGCACTGCACTTGAATTGCCATCAACCCTTAAGTAGTGAATCTCCAAAATATAAGGAAGAGCCAACTCCTTTACCCTCCCCTAATTTTGACATTAGAAATATCAAAATTTTTAATTTATTAATTAGAAATAAATTAATTACAGGTTTAATTATTTTATTTTGTTCATCAACAAGTTATAGCTTGTATAAATACATAAACCATCCAATTAATAATGGTAACCGGATTGAACAATCTATAGGTAATAATCCGACTTCAATTGGGCAACCTATAGGCAATAATCCGGCTCCAATTGGACAACCTATGGGTAATAATCCGGCTCCAATTGAACACCCTGGAAATACAACATTAGGCTACACTAGGTTACAAAAGCTATTGTTAGAGAAAAACTGGAAAGAGGCTGACCAAGAAACTACAAATATTATGTTCTCTTTATCAAAGCGAAAAACCGAGATTAGAACAGACGATCTTGAAAATTTTTCGTGTAAAGTTTTAAATGAAGTTGATCAATTATGGAGAAATGCAAGCGCAAATCATTTTGGTTTTAGTATACAGAATGAAATTTGGCAGCAAGAAAGAGAACAAAAGCCTTTTGAGAATGCTGTAGGTTGGGACGTAAACGGTCAATTTATTGAAAACAATCCAGAGCTAATAAATTTTTCTCTTTCTGCTCCCAAGGGACACCTTCCTACAGTTATTACCTTGGTAGATAGAGGTTATACACGATCTATGGAAAATATAGAGAGGATATTCTTTACTCATATAACGTCTTGTCAACTGTAATCTTTGCTGAAGAGCAATTCAGTCATGCTTCAAAAATAGTCTTTATCGAGGCTAACCGACAAACCGTTTCCTCACATCTGGTATATCCACGTAACCTTTGATCCAAATCGGGAAACATATTCTAAAAAAGTGTCAAAAGTTAGAATGTTTGGGTCAGACCCCAACGAAACCATGAGCAATTCACAAAGCTCCTCTGGAGACGCCTAACTTCCGAAAGTTAGAGAGTTAGATTTTGACTCACCAAAGGGGTGTGAGTAGTAACCGACCCGAAACATACGAATCGCCCCTGTCGGGAATGTACGGGAAGGCGACAAGTGTCCTAACCGACTTAAGAATATCTTTAGATCTGCTTCTCAAGAATTCAGTGGATCTACTATGGGCGATGTAGAGCTTCCTAATCTAAGCTCTAGAAGAAACAACTATTTGCCAAAGAAAATGGGTTTGCCCAAACCAATAGGTCGTCAAAAAGAAGTACTGACTTTGCCAGCTCATGGGCACTTCGCTGTTCTAGGAACAGCAGGCAGTGGTAAGTCAAATCTAGTCAAACTAGTATATTTAGCAAACTTATTAATAAGCGGTGAAAGCAGGTATCATTCATCATTAAGAGACAAAGGCTGAAACCTATACATATCAATGGTTCCAATTCAGGGTTGCCCCAGGTTGCACCAACCTTCTATTTTCACCAAAAAGGCGTTGGAACAGTGGGCAAACCTTCCTGAAGAACAGAAAAACACTCGTGCTGAAAAACAGTTGACCAAGAAGCTGTCACAGTTACTAGAACTGATTGAAAAAGCGATCGCCTCAAAAGAGAAGTCTCGACCAAAGGCTGAAAATGAAGTGGGTTCAGACTCCTAAGTAATTCTGTATCCGATTTTGTCTTTACCTGCCTGATAGTGCATTTCCCCCTCTACTTTAAATAAGTTTTTTCAAGTCGGAAATGTACTTCTCATAAGCTTTCTGGACTACTTTGCCGTTTTGACAACTTTCTTAGCTTTACGTCAAACTAGTAGGAACCGGAACTAAAGCGGTAGATAGGGTAGCAATATAGCTGGCTTTCAAGCAGATAGGAATCAGGTGAGGGATGAATATATCCCGGATTTGTAAGCGAACCTGCTCCTACCCCGCCAGTACCTACTGAGAGAATCCAATTGACGATTTGAGTCCTCAAACAACATCCAGAAAGACCTATCTAATGAGCAGTGAAACTCCCGGAAAAAAAATCTTGATTTTGGCAGCAAATCCGAAAGGCACAACAGAGCGGCGATTGGATGAGGAGGTACGTGAAATCGAAACAGGGCTACAGCGAGCCAAGCACCGCCAGCAGTTTATTTTAGAGCAGAGGTGGGCAGTGCGACCAAGGGACATTCAGCGAGCAATGCTGGATTTCAATCCGCAGATTATTCATTTTTCTGGGAATGGGGATGAGGGTCTGGTATTTGAAGACGAAACTGGGCAGGCAAAGTTAGTCGAAGAAGAAGCCCTAGCTGAACTGTTTGAACTGTTTGCTGATCAGGTTGAGTGTGTTGTTCTTAACGGCTGTTACTCAGAGGTTCAGGCAGAGGCGATCATTCGACACATTAACTATGTGATTGGCATGAAAAAGCCAATCGGAGATAGAGCTGCAATTGAATTTGCGGTGGGTTTTTACGATGCTCTAGGAGCTGGGCGAAACGTTGAATTTGCCCACCGAAGTGGTCAGGTTGCAATGAAATTGGCAGGTAGTCCAAAGCAACTAGTAAGCCCGATTCTAAAGAAGAAGCCAAATATTGAGAAGATGGTGGCTAAGATAAGTCTGCCTAATGATCAGCCTCCAGTCCCGAACGAACCTGCGTCCGAGCCATCTACTGAACCCATTGAAGTTTTTTTCTCCTACGCTCATGAAGTGGACACAGAAAGCAGTCAATCAACACTTGACTTGCTGACCGAGGAGGAACCACAAGAGCAAGAGCAGATAACCGATGAGCTGATTACGATACCGAAGCTGGAAACGGAAGACGGTCAGCCAACACTTTACTCACTATGGGAAGCCTCACTTAAATTAGAATTGCCAGATGGTGAACTTGACGCCAACTCAACCACATTTTTAGAGGTCATGTGGCGACAAAAGCCAAAACTGATGGGTTCTGGTTTAACTGAACTGCAAAAACAGATTTGGCAACACTGTCAAGACTTCCAGCAATCAGAACAGCCATTTCACTCCGATCGGAATGTCATCATTGCAGCTCCCACATCCTCTGGCAAGTCAACGGTGGCGGAAATGTTTTTGGTAGGTCCACCATTGCGAAATGATCGGCGTAAGTGTTCTCTTTACATCGCTCCCACACGAGCTTTAACACAGGCTAAGCATCGTGAGCTACAAGCTCTGTTCGCTGAAGAAGACGAGATGCGTGAAAGGATAGTGTTATCGACAGGAGAAGACACAACAGATGATTGGAGGATCAATTCCGGACAATTCGATATTGTCTGTATGGTATACGAAAAGGCAAATATTTTATTTTCTCAAAAGCGCCAACTACTCGACAAACTAGGCTGCATTGTTGTCGATGAAATGCACATGCTCATGGATTTAGAGCGCGGTCCCATTTTAGAGATGGCTTTGACGAAGGCAATTGTGGAGCGTAAAGCTATCGACTCTAGGCTAACTAACACACCCACAAAAGAAACCATTCGCATTGTTACAATCTCAACCGAAGGACCGCCCGATCCAACTATTGTGCAGTTTCTTTCGGTACGAGAGCTGAATACAGGAAGAATAGTAAAGCCGCTATGGTTTTATGATGACAGTAGGGAAGTAATTGTTAAGCATAGTTTCATCCTTCCGAGTAAGGAAGAGAAACTTTACGAGGAGTTTACTTTTTTAGAATTCAATAGTACAGAGAAGCGACAACTTTCTGATAGAGACATCAGAGCAATTGACACTCGTCTTTCTCAGCAATCTAAAAAAAATCAATTTTCCCAATCTAATACAGAGCGTAATAATAACAAGAATAAAAGTAAAGATAGACTAGAAAAACTACTGATTGATTTGCTGCTAAAGCATGATAAGGGTTATCGAATACTAGTCTTTGTGCCGGGTCGAGAAGAAGCTGAAGGTGAAGCAGGACGACTCAAAAATGCATTGACTAAGAGAGCCAGAGGTAAGCTCCATGAGTATCTAGGAGATAAATCTAGACACACAAGAGTTCTGAATAGGCTTGATCCTCACTTGGTTGGCATGGAAGACAAGAGGATGGCAAAGATGGTGAAGGAATGTGCTGAAGTTGGAATATTTATTCATCACTCAGATATTGAGAGAAAAATTCGATTTGAGATTGAAACAATATGTTCAGATATTAAATTAGATACGCCATCACAGATCATCTTTGCAACAGAAACGTTGTCGTATGGTGTCAATCTGGCAGTTCAAGATGTCATCCTTGTTGGCACGGAGTTTTACAGCCAGACTCGCTTTCGTGAACTTCAAATTGAGTGGCTGTCAACTAGTGCTTACCACAACATGGTTGGGCGTGCTGGTAGAAAAGGAAAGATAATTGATGGCAGGACTGCTCATGCATACATCATGGTTCCTGATAATACTAAGCCTATCAGCCTTGTTAGAAGCTATTACAAGGGAATTGAGCCAGCACAAAGCAGACTTTACGTGATTGATGACAAAAACGTCCAATATAACGCTGAGAATAACTGCTTCGGAATACTTCGCGAAGATACTAGTCCATGCGCTAAATACGCTAGTCTAGGCGCGAGCGACTTTAGTTATCCTTTTGTACGCACCGTACTTGATGCGCTGAGGCATCTAAATACAGAAGGCAGTAATGGATCTGGCGATTCCAACACTGGGGTAAATAAAGATACCTTAATTAAGAATTTACTTAGCATGACTCTTTATGCTCACCAATATCTCTCGCCAAATGGTGAAACGACGCAAAGGGAACGTGAGCTGTTTAATTGTGCCGTGGAACGCATTCTAGATGATTGTGCCACACCTAAGCTGGAGTTAGTTAAAGTTGATGAGTCAAAAAGAAGCTATTTCATCACTCCGCTTGGTGAATCCATCATTGACACGGGAACTGAAATTTCCACTGTTGAACCTTTGTTAGAGATAGTAAGGAAACTTAATGAAGCGTGGAAACAATTCTATGCAAATAAGGAGTTTCCTACAGACCTATATTTACTCGGCATTATTGCTCAACGTGAAGTGTTTCGGCAGTATATTCGCTACGCGCCTGAATGCAAAAAAGTTAAGCTGAGGAACTGGCCTGAACAATTAGCTGCTGAAAACTTTAAGCGTGTGTTGAAATTATCGATGGAAGCTCTTGAGAAAATAGGAGTTCCCAAAGAGGAATCTGAATCGCTGGCAGAGTGCTTGCGGCGCAATATCTTGGACAAGAGGGAATGGATAGGACAAGTCGAAGCAAACTATCTACATGGTGCATCGGATAGTTTATTGCGGCTCTTTAGCGGCATAATCGCTTGGATCAACGGAGAAGAACGTACTTTAGTATACAAGCAGATAGAGGGGAATGAGCTAGGAGAGGCATACGAAGGAAAAATGCAAAAATTCCGGCAGTTTACGGAACTCCTAAACTTCAAGATTTTATTCCTGTCTAAGATGCTTTCAAAACTGCGGTCTGGAGAACTATCATTAGGAATTGAAGCTGAGAAAAATCTCCACATACTTGCGTCACGTCTAAGGTTTGGATGTACCGCTGAAGCCGTTCCTTTGTTCTGGCCTTCTAGTTCAAATATTAGCCGTCCTGAAGCCGCAAAACTTCTGGCAGCAAAAGGAACTCCAAGCCGTTTTCTTGCTGTTGCCAAGCCACAGGATATTATTCCCAATTCGCTAGAAATTCTCCCGAGAAAACTGAAACTGCTCCGAGAAGACCTTGAAAAACATGCGTACAATAAATTCAAGGAACTCGAAGATGAAATGATTATCATGCCTATTGAAGAGCAGAATCAGCAAAAGCGTGAAGCTGCTAGATCTTTATTCGAGGATATAGGAACTCTCTTCAAGAAGAGCATCAAACAATTTAGCGTTTCTAATACAGAGGAAAATGATTTCGATGGCTTATTGCGCCAACACTTGAACTTCCCCGAGCTAGATGAGTCGCTAACCCCAATACTTGATTCATCAAGTCGGTCATTAGGTAGTGATCGTTACCGAATTCGCATTGTTATTCCGGAAGGCGAGGCAGGTATGGAGTGGCACGGAGAGCGACTGAGTGATGCAGTTTTGAGCTACGAAGAAGGTGATCATGAAGACGCTGAAAGCCAGGAAAGTAGATACGACGAGCAGCAGATAGTCAAAATTATTGGTATACAGTTCCGGCATAGTTGGGAGTGCAGATTGGGTTTACGTGAATGGCAACCTTTCCATCATGTTTTAGCAGACCATCAAAGCACAAAGCATTTGGTAATCGTGCCGTTACCGTGGACACCCTTGAGGGAAAATATGCTCCCTAATTTACGAGGCACTCTAGAGCAACGAGCCGCATATCCGGGGTACAGCACTACCTTTGTTACACCAGCTGCCTTTGCGGTTATAGTTATTTTAATCGTGCGGGGGTTTATAAGTGGTGAAGCCTACATGAAAATGTTGGTTGAATCGCCAAGAAGCAACAAACTAATTAATGTTGTTACGGTGGAGAATGTCAGAGAAATTATAGAGCGATTGCGAGCTGACGTACCTTCGGTTATCAGAGAGAAACTCATCGGACACTTCGAGGTAGATGTAGATATCTGACTAGTCTTAATTCCGGGGTGCACGTACTCGATGGGATAAAAGTGTACGCAAGAAGTTTTTTGCCAAAATAGCTCTTGTTCTAAGGTCTTAATAGGGCTATAAGGTAAGCAATTTGACTTTCTTTTTCATCATTACAGTAGTTAAATTCTTTTGAAACAAAGGATTCTTAGGTTCAATATCAATAGCTCGTTTAAGGGCTGCGATTGCTCCCTTCTTGCCTTGATTATATAAAGCAATACCCAAGTCATGATGGGCAATTGCATAGTTTGGATTGAGCTTAAGAGCTTTCCTATACTGTGAAATTGCTTGATCAAGCTTGCCTTGTTTACATAATGTAGTGCCTAAGCGATAGTATGCTTTTGTATACTTTGGATCGAAGTGAATAGCTTTTCTGTATTCTGAAACTGCCTCCTCTAATTTGCCTTGCTCGTCTAATATAGATGCTAAATTATAGCGAGTTTTTGCATTTTTAGGCTCAATATCAATAGCTTTTCGATACTGTGAGATTGCCTCCTCTATATCGCCTTTTTCCTTCATAATAGTTCCTATAATACTGTAAGCTACTGCATTTCTAGGCTCAAGGCAAAGAGATGTTCTACATTTAGATATCGCTTCATTTAGCTTTCCCTGAATTCTATAAACGTTACCTAAATTGCAATAAATATCAGCATCATCCGGGTCAATTATAATGGCTCTCTCATAGTTTTTAACGGCTTCCTCTAGTTCGCCTCTCTCCTTAAAAATGTTCCCTAAGTTGTAATAAATATCTGCGTCATTAGGATTAAGGCTAATGACCTGTTCAAACTGCAATATTGCTGCTTCTAAATTATTTTGTTTTGCTAATACAACTCCTAAATTATGGTGAGCTAGTACATTTCTAGAATCGAGAAAAAGAGCTTCTCTATATTTGTAAGTTGCCTCTTCTAGCTTATCCTGATCGTAAAATCTATCCCCTTCATTGATCAGTCTTGTTATTTGATATTGAATTTTTTCATCAACCATAGGTTCTGGGACTACATAATTTGCTCGGCTTATAGCTAGACACTGTAATTCTTCTCGAATTCCATTCACAACCTCCACAAAAGCTTCGTCTCGATCTTCCCATTTTTTAATGGGGAGGCGATTTCTGGGGAGTAGCGGAAGTCTATCAATCGGTTTAATTTCCCAATCTACCAAGCGCAGTAGTACAACTATAGTACGAGCTTTTCCTGACTCATTTCGCTCCAAAGCCCGCGTTACCTCAACCGTCCAGTGATACTCTGAGTCAAGGAAGTGTGAACTCATCAATAGTAGAATAATGCCTGCCTGATTTAGATGCTTATCTATCTCAGCATTACGTTCCTCCCCTGCCACAATTTTGCGAGAATGCCAACAGGTGATCATTTTCTCTCGTCGTAATGCTCCCAGGTGTCTCTCCAAGTCCTGAAGCAACTCCTCATCTGCTTCATGGAAGGAAATAAAAACTTCAACAGGCTCCATGTTAGAATCTTTAAACTGTGTATTTGAGCTGATTGGGACTAATTAGGTACTACACAGATTTCAGATTGAGTTCCTCAAATTCTTAAGCGACGCCTCAACTCTGCATTCATAGGCTGAGTACTCAATTGCCGTAAACAGACTAATTTTCTACTTGTTCTGAAGAGATTCAACCGCCTTCCGAATTCCCTGAACAACATTCAAAAATGCGTCATCCCGATCACCCCACTGTGTTACGGGTTTGGCATCTTTTGGTAGTACTTGGAGCTTACTAAATGGCGAATCTTTCCAATCGCAGGGCCGTAGAATGATAGGGATGACGCGGGCAGTTCCTGCATCATGACGCTCCATCGCCCGTTGCATCTCAATGTCGTAGCAATAATTTGATGCCATGAAGGGAGGGCTGATTAGCAACAGAATGATGCGGGCTGATTCCAACTGTCCTTTGATTTGAGCTTCCCATTCTTCACCTGCTTCGATTGCCCGATCATGCCAAGCGGTAATTTTGCCCTGCCGTTTGAGGTTAGCCAAATGCGTGACAAATTCTTCCCGGAGGTCATCGTCTCGGTGAGAGTAAGAGATGAACACTTCAATCGGGGCATTTGCAAGTTGAGCCATTGGTGCCACAGGTATTGATGGAGAAGGGATATCCGGTTTGGGTTGAACGGTTGCCTCTTCAGTCTTTGGCTGTTTCAACAGTACTGGAGTCAGATGTTCAGCAATGCCAGCTAGGCGAATGGCACTACAGCCTAGCTTGTAAGCAAACTCGATTGAACGACCTGCCCCTAGTGCATCATAAAATCCCACTGCAAATTCGATCGCTGCCTTATCCCCGATTGCCTGGTTCATGCCAATTACATAGGGAATATACTGTGCGATTGCCTTTGCCTGCACTTCTGAGTAGCAGCCATTGAGGACAACACAGTTGACCTGATCGGCAAACAGTTCAAACAGTCCAGCTAAGGCATCTCCATTCACCAGCTTGGTGTTGCCAATTTCATCCTCAAAGATCAGTCCTTGCTCACCCTTTCCATGCCCAGAAAAATGAATGATTTGAGGGCTAACATCCAGTATGGCGCGTTGAATATCGCGGGGACGAACCGCCAAACGTTGCTCTAAATTGAATTGCTCTCGCTTCTGGGCGCGTTGCAACCCTTCGGCAATGTCACGCAACTCTTGGTCTAAGCGTAAGCGACCAGAGTCTTTAGGATTTGCGGAAAGAAACAAAATAACTTGCTGGCAGTTTGAAGAGCTCACAGGAATAACGACCTTCAGTCATGCTTCAAAAATAGTCTTTATCGAGGCTAACCGACAAGGGGAACTACAGCCAAGCCGAACGTCTCTACCAACGCTCCTTGGCAATCTTTGAGAAAGTGCTGGGCAAAGAGCATGTGAATTTGAGTCGTGTACCACCGCCGTGGGAAGGAGCGATTCCTTTTCCGCTCAACTTAAGCTAACTTGTTGAGTTAACGTAATTCCCATCTCTGGTCTGTAGCAGAGCCGTTATCACGATTACGCCCTGAGGTTTCACAGTCCCAGAGTTGTAAAGGTGTACCAATATCGCTACCAGGCGCACCCGCTACATCAATGCACTTCTCAGAGAAATTGTTTCTAATAAATCCATCCTTTGTAAATGTCCATTGTTGATCAGTAGCAGAGTCGTTATCAAGGTTATGCCCTGAAGTTTCACACTCCCCGAGTTGTAAACGTGTACCATTAGCGCTACCAGGCGCACCCGCTACATCAATGCACTTCCCAGATAACACATTCATAATAAATCCATTCTCTGTAAATATCCATTGTTGATCAGTAGCAGAGTCGTTATCACGGTTACGCCCTAAAGTTTCACAGTCCCAGAGTTGTAAAGGTGTACCAATAGCCCTACCAGGCGCACCCGCTACATCAATGCATTTCCCAGATAAATCGTTTTCAATGAATCTATGTTGTAGTTTATCGTTTTTAATAAATCTATGTTGTGATTTATAGAAAGAGATTAAAAATAGGATTGAAGCTAATAGAGTTAAAAAAAATGTGCTAATAAACATAAACAGAAAAATATTTTTTCTTAAATTGCGAATAGACTTTTTAGTAGTAGTATTTGATTGAGCGCATCCGAGTTTTTTTTATAATATCCTTTAATTCATCTCTATTTTGTTGATATAGCAAATCAGGTAATACTTGTTTGGAACAAATGTTACAAAGAGTATCCTTACTGCCTGTATCCTTTAAATAGGAAATTAACAGTATAAAAAAGTCCCAATCCGAAACATTTTCTATAAAATCCAGTCGCTTGTGGTCGATTCCCAATTCTATACATAATGCTTTTCGTTCTCTAGATTGTTGACTGCGGCTCAACAAGTCTGCTATTC
The DNA here is from genome assembly GCA_966675205.1 of uncultured bacterium. GTDB lineage: Bacteria > Cyanobacteriota > Cyanobacteriia > Cyanobacteriales > Coleofasciculaceae > JBFLZA01. The sequence goes on along the minus strand of CBKWLJ010000102.1, from coordinate 9,101 downwards.
TTTGTATATCGGATTGTTTTAAATCATTTAGAGACATAAAGATTCAATCCAAAATTCTCACGTACAATTCAGTTGAGATTTAATATTTTCCAAATCAGCCGCGTACTTACCTCTTTTAAAGACAATCTCTAGTTCTTTGCAGATTTTACAAAGTGCCTGTTTGTCGTCTATACTATGCAAATAATTAATTAGCTCTAAGGCAAAGTCAGTATCACTAGATTGTCTTAGAAATCCAAGTTGGTTGGCTTCAATCCCTATTTTTATACAAAGTACTTTTCGGGCAGAATATTCAGCACGTCCACTACGTATTAAGAGTTCTGTAAGTATTTCTAGATCATTGGTGTTTAGTTCTTGCTCAATTTCAATAAAAGAAGAGGCAGACTGTGGAATATCTTGGATAGTTGGCTTTTGTTTTAGCTCCTCAACTGCTTTACGAATCCCTCTAGCAACATCTGCAAATGCTTGATCGCGATTTCCCCAATTAGCTACAGGAACAGCATTTTTGGGCAAGGCTTGAAGCTTGCCAAACACTGCGCCCTTCCAATCAACTTCGCGGAGAATAACGGGAATAACACAAGCTTCTCCAGTTGCGTGCCGTTCCATCGCCAGTGCCAACTCAATGTCATAACAATAATCTGAAGCTAAGAAATCTGAACTAATGAGCAGCAGAATGACACGGGCTGCATTCAAGTGTGTATCAATTTCACCTTCCCATTCTGTTCCGGCAGTAATCTCTCGGTCGTGCCAAGCTGTAATTACCCCCTGCCGTTTCAAAATGCTAAGGTGTTTCATTAATTCGTTTTTGAGTTCTTCGTCTTCATGAGCGTAGGAGAAGAAAACTTCTATAGGTTCAGTGCGTGATATAGATATGGACATAACTTTTTTTGGTTGCAGTTGATTATACAAGCTGACAAAGTTTTCTTACTCCACTGGCTTTAGTAACAAGACAATCAATTCGGTACTAGCTTCTTACCTTTTGGTCTCCCCAGTTGAGGAATACTCGTTGTTCTCTAACCATTGCTCGATTAGCTCAATGACTACTTGGCTCATCTTCTTACCCTGCATGACACAGGTGGCATGGAATCGCTTCTTCAAGTCATCCGTAATGCTTATATGTATTTCTTTAGTTGCTTTGGTATTCATGTACGTAATTCATATGGATAAACCTACAAAAGTAGAAACAGCGATTCCGGAAAAACGCCATTTAAGGAGTGAAAAGGGAGGGGCAGGAGAGAATACTTCCCATCGACGCAACTCAGATAATTTACGTGATGCGATCGAATCCGTTCTCAAGAAGGCAGTGTCCTAATGAAGGTGGCTACAGCTATAATTCGTAAAATTTGAAATCTTTAAGCTTAGGTTGAACTTCATCCACTTCCGCTCAACCTAAGCTAACTTGTTGAGTTAATGTAATCCCCATCTCTGGTCTGTAGCAGAGCCGTTATCACGGTTACGCCCTGAGGTTTCACAGTCCCAGAGTTGTAAAGGTATACCATTAGCGCTACCAGGCGCACCCGCTACATCAATGCACTTCCCAGATAAATCGTTTCTAATAAATCCATTAACAAATGTCCATCTCTGGTCTGTAGCGGAGCCGTTATCACGGTTGTGCCCAGACCCTTCACAGTCCCAAAGTTGTAAAGGTGTACCATTAGCGCTACCAGGCGCACCCGCTACATCAAAGCTATAGCTGGCAAGGATTTCAGCCTTAGCGTAAGTTTCTGCACGATTGCTACTTAAACCCCCTGTAGACGAATTTTTAAGGAAAGACCAAAATTCGAGTGTTATTGTTTGGTTCCTGGTCAACAGCCTTCTTGTCAAGATTGCCCCCATTTCAAGAGGTTTTTGGGGAGTGTCAAGCAGAAAGTAGAGAGTTTGCGAGGACTAAGTCGGCAAGAATTACAACGTCTTCAAGTCGGTGCAAGTCCCTTAGAGGGCTAAAGGTAGCGAACGTGAGCGGATGTTCTACTAATCCACTAAAACAGGAGGAACGCCATGTGGACACATACAATCTCGAAAATTTGGTGTATTGGCTCAGGGCATCTCCTATGTGTCCAGAGTGGACACATAGCGCCTCCCTCCACTGCTGGTTTCGTAAACATCAAAGTGGTAAACTGCCTGATTCCTCTTAAGTCAGTGCCATTCCTATTAAGATAGCGGCACATTCAGGGAGTTTTAAACGATTTTTTAGGGGAAGAACGGAAGTACTCACCCAAGTTGCTGTCCAATTGGTTACTTGAGGACAAGAGCCTTATTCGGAGTTGCCTGATTAGACTTCAACTGAGAAGCCGCCATCGTGATCAACTCACACAATTGATCTTGGTTCATTTGGCTTACTGCTAATTGACACCAAAATCGGTGGAACACGTCCGGTGGCAATGCATTCACTGCTTGCTCAAAATTTTCCAGGGTGATTTCTCTCTTCCCATTACGAAATTCAGAGATCTGTGATTCAGAAAGCCCTGATAACCGTGCAAGCTCTTTGCCAGTCAATTTGGATTCCTTAACTGCTAAAAAAAAGGCTTCTCTTAGCTTTTGTTTCATGGGAACAGCTTACCGAATAAATTCACGCCTACGGTAATTTTGGCTTATTATATTTCACGAAATCGATAATTCCTCTAAACCAAGGAGGAGATTACCCGGCAACACCATAGTAACACTCAGCAAATATGTATTACCTCATCCCTAGTCCAGCCTTTGATTACGGTGGCATTTGGCACAGCATCCAGGAAACTAAGCAGACTGTTGAGGAGCTGCTGAAGAATTTACAGATATCAAAGGCGCAACGCCAGAAGGTGACGCGACAGTGGGAGTCGGTGACAGCTCGAAAGCATTCAGACCAGCGTAAAGGGAGCGCTGCGGCTCCTCAATACGAAAAAACAGCCCTGATCTGTGGCATTCAGGTGCGGGACACTGCAATCTACTTATTTCAATTATGACAGAGCAACACTACCGGATAACTCTGATTGATGCGATCGCCCATTACCAAGCTGGCGATCTCACTGCTAAGGGACTGGTTCACTTTTACATCAAGATTCGCTGCAAACCTGGCTGGACTATCAAACTTGACCATAAGGAAGTTTGTCCCCTACTGGGAATTAGAAAAACAGCCTTTTACAACGCTATCAGCCGCTTGAAAGCTGAGGGAAGCATCGACTGGGAAGCGCCCCAAGGAATCGTGGTTTCATTGTCAACAAGCAGTAGATTCCGCGAATGCGGAAACAATTCCACAAATGCGGAATCCCAGTCCGCAATCGCGGAATCCCAGTCCGCAATCGCGGAATCCCAGTCCGCAATCGCGGAATCCCAGTCCGCAATCGCGGAATCCAAATGCTCGAAACCATTAACAGACAAGAATTACAGCGATTCCCCAAATTATGATCAGTTTTATTCCAAATTTCTTTCATCTCTCTCTCAAGAGGAAAGAGAGAAATTTTTAGAGTTTGGATTAAAGAAAGCAGCAGAACTGCCCAAACTGCCAGCACTGCCTCAGAAGTGGGTTGAGCGAAACTGGCAGGAGCTTGCGGCTGAGTTTGAGAAGTCTAATCCCATGACAACTAAAACCGACTGGAGTCAGCACCCACAAAGGGACGAGTGGATTGAGCAAATTCGCCAGGGACGCCCCCGATTTATCGCCTTGGGTGGACCTGAAGAGGAACGTGAGGTACGCCGCCAGTTTGCCGAGTGGGCTGAGGCTAACAATTTGGTGTGGGGGACTGAATCATGAAAAAGCTAACTCGCGAGTTTATTCGCAAAGAGGATAGTCCGGATTACGAGCCGGAGATTTGGCAACCGTTGTGGCGCTGTTTCTGTTGCCATGATACAGGAGAAGTTAATTCACACTTAGCAAGGCTCGTCATTGACGGGTATGAACCGGGTAAAGACAAAATTCCCCGCTGTCAAAATCCAGGTTGCACTGCTGGAGGACAGCTGGATTCTTCCACACTCAAGAGTATGATTGACTACCGCTTCGACGCGGTAACTTGCCAGGAATTAGACAGTATCGAACGCGAAAATTGGCGGCACACTGTAGAATCCAAGCGACAGCAAATCCTGGAAAAGGTCGCGCAATTGAGTAAGAAAAAGAGCTTGAGGAAGTGCGAGCGCACCCCTGATGAGGAGATGAGTGTCCAACAAAAACATGCTGCCGTGTTGGATGGGTGGGGTGTAGAGGCACAAAGTGATGAAGAAAGGGAATGGCTTGCATCAAGGCAATGCCAGGAATGAAAGATACAGATAGGCATTTGACGCTACTTTGCCCCTGGTGACAGCTTCGCTATATTTCCCCCTTTTTGCTGGACTTGGGACTGCTACTATTCCTCCCTCTTTTAGCTTTTACCTTTTTTGTGTTTCTCCAACGCATCGAGCTGATCGCGAATTAGGGTACGGATTTTCTGGGTAATGGTGAGTTCTTGCCAAGCAGTATCATCTCGAACGTTTTCAATACGCTCACGTAACTCTCCCAGATCTATTGAAATTCTGTCCCGTTTTTTGTTCTCAGCCATGCCACCAATTTACCCCCTTTGCTAATCGTTTAGGGAGTTGTCACCAAGTTTTTAATATTGGTTTAATTGGGTGACATTAATGCTATCCTAACAAGTATCAGCCTAAAAACGCCTACCGCTTCCTCTTCGCAGAGAAAACACAGCTTCTTTGGGCAAAAATTCTTTCCCCTTCAGAACAGCTCAAGTTCAATCCAAGAGCTGGATAGAAGACAAGCCGACAACTTTGAGGTTAGTCATGACTAATCAGCAGATCGTGCTGACACAGGAAGAAGGTAATCCACAGCATCTCCCCAATTTCTCTATTGGCTCCAGCGTCGTTTGGGCTTATGTTTTAGCTCACGACTACGGGGTTGTTATAGACCGCGTGTGGACTACTGAAACTGTCCATAATGTGACGGGCTGGCATTACCTTGTACGCTTGCATCCCAATAGCTCTAGCTATCCCTTCTGCAAAGAAGATTGGGCATTTGAACAAGACCTCCAATTGTTGGAAGAGTTCAAGGGGCTGGAGGGGTAAGTTCTTTGAGTAGAGAAGATGAGGAGACAGCAGCGTTCCAGAACTGGCTGTGGGGTCGTATGTCTCCCCAAGAGTTTGCCATTATTTGGTCGCCCGTGAGCTACAGGGACATTGGGCTACTGTGCGGAGTTTCCACTTCGACAGTGCAGCACTGGTTCTGTGCTCCTACTACTAAAACCTATCGAATTCCAGGGGATAAACATCAACGCCTTCTAGCGCTCATGGACTGGTGGCTGCGAACTTTTGAGCTAACTCCTCAGCAGCTAGTAGCACAATTTGAGCAATATTTGCGGCAGCTCTCGCTCGAATAAGCTGTCATCAGGGCGTTTTTTGCGACAAGCCTCAGGGGGTAACGTGGCGCAAGGCAAGTCTAATCTTTAGGCTAATCCCTTAGCCTGTTGCACTTTGAGCGAGTCTTGTGCCGGAGCAGCAGCAAAAGTCAGCACGGGACAGGGCGCTCGCCAGCACGCACGGCAAGGCAAGCCTTTTCTTAAAACAAAAAGCGACTGCCCTTCCCTTCCACCCATGACTTCTAAAGACTATCTTGTAGAAAAGCTTTTATCCGGACCAGAAATTTGGAACCAATGGCGGGCAGAAAATCCACAGCCAGACAAATTAGACCTGACTCAAGTCAATCTCAGCGGAGCCAACCTCCGTGAAACTGACCTCAATCAAGCCAGTCTCATTGGAGCCAATTTAAGTGGAGCCGACCTAAGTAAAGCCAAATTGTATGCTGCTTGCCTGAGAGAAGCCAACCTTAGCGGTGCTACCCTGACGGGAGCAATATTAAATGGTGCTGTTCTGACCCTCGCTGACTTGAGCGGCGCTAACTTGAATTGTGCTGACCTGCGGTCTGCCACCTTTTTGATTCACGATCCGCTTTATAAAATATATCGCTCTCAATATGACCTCATCCTTTTGGCAATGAGGAAGCACTTTTCACTCAAAGCCGATCTGATGGAAGCTAACCTCCACAAAGCTGACTTGACATTGGCTCGACTACAGGAAGTTATTCTCAAACAGGCTAACCTGAGCGAGGCTGATCTCAGGGGTGCCGAGATGTGTAGCACTAATTTAGAGGGAGCAGACCTTCAGGGGGCTGACCTCCGCCAAGCTTTCATGACTTACCCCAATCTACGACATACCCTCATGAACCGGAAAACCAAAATTAATGAGAGATGGCGTCGGATTTCGTTGTTGCAATCTCACAACTTCATTAAGCCCTATCACTGGGTTGGTGCTCAACTCCGATTTGCGAATTTAGAAGGAGTAGACCTTTCAGGAGCACAAATGCCTTATGCTGACTTGCGTAACACGATTCTGAGAAATGCTAACTTGATCGGCACTTCTCTAGATCAGGCTCGGACATCGAATACCGACTTTGAGGGGGCTAAATATAGCTTCGATACTGTTCTGCCACTATTGAGTCGGCTGCAACTGCAAAGTATGATTTTAGTTAAGGAGCCTCTTCAACCCGATAACCAAGAAGTTCTTGTTGACTTAGACAGCCTTCAGGACGAGAGAAAAAGAACTAACGTTTTTCGCGTCAGCAGAAAAGACCAACAAAAGTTTAGGGATAGGTTAATTGACGCCTACCACAACAAGTGTGCCATTACTCAATGCGATGTAGAGAGCGCTTTGGATGCAGCGCACATTTTTCCCTATCGAGGCCCTTTAACGGATTGTCTTTGGAATGGAATTCTGCTTCGTCTGGATTTACATAGGCTGTTTGATTCCTATTTGCTAACGATTGACCCGGTTAAGGGGCAAGTTTACTTTTCTAATAGCTTGATGAATAGCTATGGGGAGTACGCCAATACTCAAGTATGTTTTCCTGAACAGCCAATTTCAGTTAATCGCCAGCAAGCACTGCGATGGCATAATGCTCAGTGTAGTTGGTTCAAAAGCCCTTAGAGTAGGAATCTAGCATGGGTCGGGATTCGGGTTGGCGAAAGATGTCCCTTTATTCATCAATTAGAACCCAAGTGCTTCGGTCTCACTTCATGACACAATAATTTCTATAAATGTTCTGATTGACAGTAACTTTGTACTAGATTCCCCCGTCGTGCCCCGCCAGTGGAGCTTGGGCTATCAATGAAGCCCCACCCCACCTTCTGTTTCAATGTGGGGTTAATTCATCCCTTGAAGAGTGTGTGGAAAGCAAAGTTACCACACACACTCGTCTCGTCCTCCATCAATGACGCACAATCCCCCATCCCATCACCGCCTAAATCTCTCTCTCAATGCGAAAATTGGGTCATCCTTTGACCTCAACCTCATCCCGGATGTGTTATCACAACTGCTCGCTGACTCGAGAAGTGAAAATACTCGCCTAGCTTATGAGAAAGATGTAATTTTGTTTTTCAAGTGGGCAACGGGTAATAAGCCCACACCGGATATCGTATTGGAGTTCCTCCACCTGGAAAAGGCGGACGCGGTGACTTTGGTCTTAAGATACAAAGCTCATTTGATTCGCAAGGGACTGGCTGAGGCAACGGTGAACAGACGCCTTGCTGCCCTCAAAAGCTTGGTCACGATGGGTCGAAAAATGGGGCATTGTGTCTATAGTCTGGAGGACATCAAGGCTGAGAAAGTTCAGAAATATCGCGATACCACTGGTATTAGTCCAGAAGACTTTAAACGGGTATTGGCAGTCCCCGATCGCGACACGTTACAAGGTAAAAGAGATTATGCTCTTTTACGGCTTTTGTGGGGGAATGCGCTTAGACGCAATGAAATTAGTCAGCTCAATATCGGCGACTTTAACGAGAGCGCGAGAACTCTTTTAATTAGAGGTAAAGGGAAAGGAAGCCAATCTGAAGCCATTGATTTGAGTAGAGCGACTACGGATGCGATCGCAATTTGGTTAGAAGCCTCTCATGAAGGCAGACCGAATGATGCCCCATTGTTCATTGCCTTGGACTTTTGTAATTTTGGACATCGACTCACGGGAGAGAGCATCCGTCGAACTGTCGTTGGAGCATGTATTGCAGCAGGAATCAATAAGCGGATGTCACCTCACCGGATTCGGCATAGCGCTATCACTGCTGCTTTAGATGCCACGGATGGAAATGTCCGCAAGGTGCAAAAACTGAGCCGACATGCCAATTTAGAAACCTTAATGGTTTACGATGACAACCGGGAGAAAGCTCAATTAGAGATTACTGAACTACTAGATGATTTGATTTAAAAAGACCAACGTGAAGCCGTGCGAGCGCTACTCTTGCACTCAAGGCTCCTTTCGGAGAGTACAATGAGCGCAACCCGAAGATGAGCAGAATGCTCCAAGTTACTCCGTTTCCCTGCACCTCTTTCTTTATATCATGCATTATGCGACTAGACGAACTTAAAGAACGGGTCTACGAAGCTTGGGAAGCTCTCAGCACCTACAACAGTGCGCTGGTTCAGCCGGAAAACTTCAAGGAAGAAGTGAGGGCGTTTGGGGATTTACGCTTCAAAGCAACTTGGCAGAAAGCCTATGCCGCCTTCGTAGCCCGAAACATCTTCGATTCCAACAGCGACAATCGCACGCTGATTACCGTGCAGCTTTACTTCAGCCCCTCTAGATGGGATTGGGCGCTAAGACAGGAAATCATCGACCAGTTCCTCGCCATTCCTGAAGGGTTGGACTGTATTATCAATGGGCTAGAGCAAATCTTTTCTTATCCGATCGATCGGGAGGAGCAGGAGAAAGCGTATGGGGTTTTTGAGCTGGCTCAAGAGCAATCCAGAGGAAGTGCAAGAGTCGCAGTTGGATTTGTTCGGCAACTCGGTGGAGCTGAGGAGGCGAGAGCGAGTTGATGGAGCCACGGTTCGCAATGATTTTACCAAGACGATTCAAGATAAAGGTGGAGATGAGAAGGCTCAACGGGACTCTACAGAGGCAATGACTAGAGAGCTATTCGACTGCAACACCAAGGAACTTTACCAAGGAACCGGAGCTAAGAAGGGCGATCGCTCTACACTTCCCAAGGAAGCACAGAAGGCTTACATTGTAGGCGAAACGGTTGCCACCCATGACCTGAAACCCACATTCCGCACCCTCAACTGTCACACAGACTGCATTGGCTGGTGGTAGT
>CBKWLJ010000101.1:0-22024 GCA_966675205.1 uncultured bacterium | reverse complement strand
CGGTTTCTACTGCTTCTAAATGGTTCAGGTCAGAAATAATCATGGCTTTTCTCCTTTCAATGCTCTTTTGACTTGAGCAAACTTGTTTTTCGTTCGTTTGCTTTGTTGTAATTAATATAGCTAGCTTAACTAGATAGAAGTTGCCATTTTGGCAGATTTATCAACAAAATATTGGAGAAAAAAATGAGTGTTTTGAGAGAAGCTATTCAATTTTATGTTGCCAGTTTGGCAGGGCATTTTTAAAGAATCCATAAAGATGAAGAGGTTTTTTAAAGGAAGTATGAAGAGTCGCCGAGAGGTTAAAACCTGTCGCTATACAAACCAAGTCCCCCTGTGCGGACTACAGAAAAACTAAGCTTCTAGAGCGCCCGTGTTCAGACGGCTTTGAATGCAATTGCGGGTGATGAGAGCCCAGAGCTGAGTTATACCGAGTTGCGTTCAAAGATAGTAGTTGAGATTGACACGGAGACGCGGGGACGCGGGGACGCGGAGAAAAAGAATATGCTACGTATGAATGCAACTTGGTATTAGCTCCGAATCTGGCACTATTCAAGGGCAAGTCTCTGAAGGGTAGGGTGGGCAAGAACGATAGGGCTGGAAAAGCTTATGTTCTCGTTACTACACTTTGCCCACCCTACAGTTGATATGCAAAAAAACTGCCTAGTTCTTTTCCATTCAGAAACCAGGCAGAAGCTGAGGTGATCGAATTCAGACTGTTGTTGAATCCAATGAAGCGGAATTGTGTTGAAAGCTGGCAGAAACTTTCTTTGAAGAAATCTAGAAAAAGATAATGATAATCTAAAGGGTTAAAAGCCCAGATCAATTTAGATGGAATTTGAACGAGAGAAGCTCCAGTACAGAACTAGGCAGACTGCCACCTTTTACATGACCACTGGATTCATCCATCTCTTCTAGGTAAGTTAAATCTGTAATATTGCTAAAGTTTTTGTGTGAAGATGTTTCATTTGACCGAGTTGCAGTATTTCGCTTATTTCTGTCAAACGGAACCGTTTTGGATTGGCTAGAGTTGCCAGCCATGCCATTTTCTTTGAGCAGGCGATTGTAAGTGCGGTAGGGAATGTAGTGTAGCGGATTGTAGCCAACACAGCGCAAGAGCAATACACAAGCCCAAGAATACTTACCTGCCAGGATGGCTTCCACAATCTGATTTAACTGTTCAGTGCTGATTGCTTGATTAAATTTTGAATTAGAAAAATGAAGTTGCTGAGTCATCGCGTTTAACCTTTTATGAGTGTAGTGCAACCTAATCTCTGTTGAGAGAGCTTCTTTTTTTTCAATCGGAATTCGTCTCGATTCTGGGTTATAGGATGCTGATTTACGCAGGGTTTGCTGAGGTGGACACAGCTTAATTACGATAAAAAACTTTTGAGGTTGATAGTCAGGTTCAATGCTGTGTTAATAATGCCATGTTAACTCTCCATTGTTTATAAAAAAATATGAAGATAGTTAGGAGAGTTTTTAAAGAAAATATAAAGGCTTAATAGTCTTTGAATAATAAAGAAAACAGATTTTTTAATCATGATCTATTCTTTTCCAAATGTTTACATAATACAAAAAAAGTAGGGAACATTTAGCTCCCTATCCTGAGATTGTTGGCAAATTGAGATATATCCAAGAAAAACTCAATGTCAAGCACCTCGAACTCAGCTCAATTCATCCATGTTCTTTCAGAAAAAGCCATAACGCTGCCAGCCCACCCACCTTTTAAATCTTGGCTTGGCTCATCAATATCTTCTAGATAAGTCAAATCATTAATATGACCTATCCCTTTGTGTGAAGATTTTTTATCAAAACAATCGGTCGTGATGCGGTGATTCTTGTTGAAGGGAATTTTATTTGAGTCATGGAACTTACCCACATTGCAATTTTCTTTGAGTAAGCGGTTATAAGTCCGATAGGGAATGTAGTGTAGTGGGTTGTAGTCTATACAACGCAATAGCAATACACAAGCCCAGGAATATTTGCCATCAAGAATAGCTTCAAGAATCTGATTTAACTGTTCGGGCTTGATTGATTTTTGCAGTCTAGAATTAGACCAAGGCATCTGTTGAGTCATTGTTAAATTTTTGATCGGTAAAGTAAAATTCGTCTATTTTCAGTATTCGTTTTTACAGCTAGTGCAAGAAGGTTCCAAAGAATATTGCTTGTACAGTAAGCTTTTTAACCTTCTTGAACCGGTCACTGATTTGGGCCAGCCTGGTTTAGAGCTTTATTCCTCCTTTTTGCAGTTGTTTAATGGGGTCAAGGATGAGGTCAATAATGCGGCGACGACGGATAATAATATCCGCATTCGCTGTTTGACCGGCTTTAAAATAGACGGGGCGGTTGTTGGCGATGATATGGTTGCTGTCTAGTTCGACTTTTAAGCGATAAACGTCCCCGAGTTTCTCATCCGGTTTAGCATCAGCAGAAATTGAGGTGACTTTGCCAGAGACAATCCCGTATTCCTGATAGGGAAAAGCATCGAGTTTGAGTTGCGCTTGCATTCCCGTTTTAACAAAGCCTGCCTCACTATTGGGTAAGACGGCAGAAAGTTCTAGGGGGGCATTTTTGGGTGCTACTTCTGCAACAGTTTGACCCGGTTGAACAACTTCACCTTTGTTGCGAACATTGAGGGATAACACTACCCCATCCACGGGTGCATAGAGAAATCTCTGTTGTAGTTTTGCCTTCGCACTCGTTAGTAGATTTTTGGTTTCAGCGATTTTAGCGTTGAGTTGAGTAATGTCCATTTCCAGTTGCTGGATTTGCTGCTGGGACTCAAGCTGAATTCGGCGTGCTTCGGCTTCTTTGCGAACGAGTTCTGCTTGGAGTCGTGCAGCTTCAGCTAGGGCTTGCTGAAGATCGCCTTGGTTTTGAGTAATCGCACTTTGACGATCGCGCAAACTTTGCTGAGCTTGATACAACTGTTCTTTGGTACTTGCCGCTTCTCCGAGTTGGGTTTGGGTAATGGCGTTTTGGCGATCGCGCAGATTTTGCTCGGCTTGATACACTACTTCTTTAGAAATTGCTCCATCTTTCAACAGAGGGGCTAATCTCGCCAAACGCTCTTTTTGGGCGTTGGCATCTGCCTGTCGTTGCTCCATCAGTTTTTCAGCCGTTTCGGTGAGCGGTGCTAACCGTGCGATTCTTTCTTTGACAGCCACAACGACGGCTTGATTTTCCTCAAGGAGCGATCGCGTAGCAGCTATCTTCGCATTAATTTGAGCGATCGCAGCTTTTGAGGAGCGAATTTCGGCTTGAGCCATCTGAGAACGAGTTGTCGCTTCTAATTGCGCCTTTTCAAGTAGCGTTTGCTTTTGACTTAGCTCAATTTGGGACGCTGTTAACAGTTGTTGAAGACGAGTGACTTCAGAAGCGGGCAATTCAGTATCGAGTTCCACGAGTACTTGCCCCGCTTTCACAGATTGACCTTCTTTAACAGCAATATTTGCCACTTTACCCATTTCTAACGGGTCAAGTTTATAAGTTTCCCCTTTAGGAACTAACCGTCCTTGGGCACGTCCTACTTCATCAATTTGCCCGAAGGTTGCCCAAGCGCCAAACACCAAACAAAACGCCATCCCGCCTAATACTAGTCTTTGGGGAAGTGTTGAGGGGGGCTGATCCAGCAGCGTTTGTACCGATGTAGACCAGTTGGAGGAGCGTGAAGGGGCAGATTTCGTTTCTGGTTGGCTAGGATTAACTTTTTGTTCAACGCCTGCTGAGTATGAATCAGTGGGAACAGAAGTTGCTACACCACCATAAATTAAAGCAGCTGCTGAAGTTCTCTCTAAAGAAAGATTAACTTTCTCATTTTCAGCGATTACACTCAGGTCATTAATGAATAGTTGTTCAAAAGAACTATCTGGCATCCCCTCTCGTCCAGATAAATCAGGCTGAGACTTATGCTTTTCAATCTTTGGAATTGAGTAGCTCATCGGTAATAACACCTATGTTTTTCTAAATTCCTTCGGTTCAGGATGAGTCTATGACTTGCTAGCCCACGCAAAATTTTGTCTTGACTTTAAGGGTTTAAGCGTGGTATTGATATCGCTTCAGTACTTTGCGGCTTCCTGATTTCCGTTAATCACTTGAAGTGAGCAGGACTTTTGAACGGCTAGTCTAAAAACCTTGGGAAGCTTTTACACGCCCATGAAGCATAGGTTAGATCAAAAATTCGTTAACCGGAGGAACGGATACAACTTCATGGTCACTCTGGCAGGAGCTTAATTTTTTTCCTCTGACTTCAGAATAAGGAAAAGTAGGAAAGAATGAGGTAAAGTTTTGATGAAGTTTCGAGAAAATGTCAGTAAAAGCACGGATGCAGGGCGACACTTGGTCGGCTATTACAAATCGAGCTGCTGCTGAGCGAGGTGATAGTAGATTCCTTTTTGGTCCATCAGCTCCTCGTGGTTCCCCTGTTCTGCCAGAATGCCTTTATCCAGTACTAGAATGCAGTCAGCATTTCGTACCGTTGAGAGACGGTGGGCAATGATGAAGGTTGTGCGATCGCGACTGATTCGAGCTAAGTTTTGTTGAAAACGTCGCTCGGACTCTGTATCTAGAGAACTCGTCGCTTCATCGAGCAGGAGAATTTGAGGACTACCTAACAAAGCTCGTGCGATCGCAATCCGCTGTCGCTGTCCTCCCGATAAATTTGCACCTCGTTCACCCACTTTGGTGTTATACCCCAAAGGCAAGGACTGAATAAAAGCATGAGCTTCCGCGAGTTTCGCCACCTCCACCACTTCTTCCAAGGCAAATTCCGGTCGATACAAGGTAATATTTTCCAAAATCGTCCCAGAGAATAAAAAGCAATCTTGTGGCACCACACCCAACTGACTCCGCAAAGACTGGGGTGAAACCTGGCACACATCATGCCCATCCACGAGAATACGTCCCTTAGTAGGGTGATACAAGCCTTGCAGCAACTTCACCAAGGTACTTTTACCGGAACCACTGCGCCCCACAATCGCGATGGTTTGTCCCGGACGAACCCGAAATGAAATATTTTGCAGGATATTGCGTTCTTCTTCCTCTGCATAACGAAAGGTTACATCTTCAAACTCTATATCCCCCTGAAGTTGGGGCAAAACCATTAAGGGGTTTTGGGGGTTTTCTTCCGGTTCAGCAGCAAAGACATCATTGAGTCGCTCTACCGAAACCAGAATTTCTTGAAACTCATCCCACAGATTCACCAGTGCTAAGATTGGCCCAATCACTTTGCCGATCAGCATATTGAACGCCACATACTGACCAATGGTTAACTGATCTTGAATCACGAGTGATGCCCCGTACCACAGTAAAGCAGTACTTCCCAAAGAATTGATGATGCCTCCAACCGACTGCAAGCCATTACTCAGGTTTTGGGCTTTAAATTGCACATTGACCAAGCTCGTCAGACGATCTTCCCAGCGCCAGCGCACTTCTTGTTCTGCTGCTGCTGCTTTAACCGTAGCCACTCCCGTCATCATTTCGACAACGAGAGAGTTTTGACCGGCTGCTTCCTTAAAAATTTCCCGCGATAACTGGCGCAGCAAGGGACTAGCCAACACGGTCAAAATAGCAATGGGAGGAACCAATGCCAGCACGAGCACCGTCAGTTGCCAGTTGTAGTACAGCATCAGCCCGACATAGACAAATACCATGATGGTATCTAACCAGGTCGAAACCGCTTGCCGAGTCAGGAACGACTGGATTTTCCGAGTTTCCTGAATCCGGGTAATGATGTCCCCTACTTGGCGCGACTCAAAAAACTTTAAGGGTAGCCTCAAAGTATGGTTGATGAAGGCGCTGACAAAGGTGACATCCAGCCGATTGGCAAAATAGTCCAAGAGATATCTTCTCGTCGCACCTGTGCCGATCTGCCAAAACCCAAAGATTACCAGTCCAATCGCGAAGACGTTTAGCGTCACCAAGCTTTTATTGACAACCACCCGATCCAGAATGATTTGGGTAAATAGGGGGGTAACCAAACCAAAAATCTGGAGCAGGACGGAGGCGAGGATAATTTGCCCAAGCAGTGAGCGGTAAGGCCAAAGTAACTTCCAAAAGCGCCCCAAGGAATTCTTTTGTGTAGGGGCTGTTGCCAGTTGTGCGGTGGGGTCTAACAGCAGGGCATATCCTGTCCAACCCGCGATGAATTCATCGTGAGAAAGCGATCGCTTGCCTATGGCTGGGTCAGCCACAAGAACACGTTTCTTGTTGACCCGATAAACGACAATATAATGATCGCCCTGCCAGTGAGCAATCCACGGATGCTTCTGTTGAGCGAGGCGACCCAAAGATGCTCTAACCGGTCGAGCCTGAAATCCCAAGCTTTCTGCTGCTTTCGCTAAATTTTTTAGAGAGGCACCAGAACGCCCTACACCAGCCAGGTTTCGCAGATAGTTGATACTAAATGCTTTGCCCCAATACCGCCCGATCATGGCTAAGCTAGCAGCCCCGCAATCGGAAGAGCTCTGTTGCAGGATTAAAGGATATCGTCGCCACAATCTTGGCCCCGGACGATATTTTGCTGGTTTAGGAAACTCAATTTCCGGATTAGCTTGCGATTGGCCGGCTGAGGATGGGGGCGTCGAGGGAGGGGTTCCCTTTACGGGGGTAGCGGGTTTGGCTCTAACGGTACGAGGAAAGGGGACTTGCTGACTGGAAGTAACTTGCCCGTTGCGAGAGGCAGCCCCTGCTGCTGATGTTGAATTTTCATCAAACGATAGACCCGCATTTTGGGCCGCTTCCCAATGTTCTACAGGCAGTTTGTAAACCAACAAATCACTCTGAGCAATCCAATCAGGGGGAGTAGGCTGTGGGTAGCCCCAGCTTTCTCCTACATGGCTTGAATTAACGGATTCCCCTTTTTTGATTTCACCTTGACATAGCCAAAAGCGACCTGAATTAGCAGACTTCGCTAGTGCTTCTCCTGCCGGAATCCGTACTTCTACGAGGTAGGGCAAGAGTTGTTGTAGTGAAATTGCGGGTAAACGCCGCAATTCGGTTGCAGTTTTGAAGAAAATCTGTGTTGCCCTAGATAGGGCGGTGGATTGGAGTTGCTCTCGCAGTTGGGGAAGTTTTTCTAAATAAGGCTGGAGTTTAGTCTGAGGTATCCATGCCAATTCTCCTCCACTAGCAGCGATCGCACGACTGAGTGCAGGAATATTAGTAAAAAATGTTTCTGTACCGAAAGTCCCAGGTGCTTCCAACACGAGTGTCGAAACTTCTCGTCCCTCTACATCAATGCCAAGCAATCGGACTCGACCTTGAACAATGATGTAAAGACCGGGAATTTCAGGTTCAGCTTGAACATTATTTTCAGCAACATTATTTGTATTGTAAAAATTAGCCAGCTCATCACCAAGTTGAAACTCAGCTATTTCAATGTCTTGGTGGAAACTGTTATTTAGATCACTATCATCTTGATATAGACCTAAGCTGCTGAGGATACTTGAAATTTTTTCAAAAGAGACTGATTGGCTAGAGAGAAGCCCCTGGTTACTTAACATCTGGATATGTCCTAAAAATGTCTCTAATCGCTCTAGCTTGTATAGACAATCCTTAGACTAGTTTGTGATTAAAAATTTGTAGTATTCGCTCGAGAGCGAGTCTTCACGCATGACGAATTATTGTTGACCTAGCCGATAAAGCTAAGCAGCAATACTTTTCACCTCCTCGCATCTATAGTAAGGATTAACTTTATTGATTGAGTATAGCCTCATCTTTAGCCGAGTTTACTCCAAATTAACGATGTTTATAGGCTGAAGCTATAAATACATCAGTAAAATTACGGAAAACGTTAAAATTCCCAGCGATTTTTTTTACATTTGTTAACGTTTCGCGATACATAGAAGGAGTGAAGAATGTTTTGATCAAGGTCTCATAACTCCTGTTTATTGACAAGCCAGGTTTAGTATTGCAGCAAAATCTAGATGTTGGTGTTCAACTTGTGTTCGACTTATGTATAAGTTATTTACATTCAGTTACATTCATCCCTTGAACTTGGGGGTACTGTAATTTTTGCAATTAGTCAAGACCCTCTTCCTTGAGGAAGAGGGTGTCAAGGGAAACGGAAAAAGAAAAACTAATACTGTTTTCTTTCCGAGTATTGAATCGGCATTCTAAATGCTGACTGGGAAGTGAACCACAATCATGGAGGTATTAGAATGAGTGCGAGCGATCGCTTCAGGTACCATCAGTTGTCCAGGCAGGCCCAATAAACTATTCGGCTGAGTATGAGCGGTTAAAATCAGCAAGTCATCCATTTGCAGCAAACGAGAAACTTTTCTGACAAAGTTGCCCCGTACTTGGGTAATAGGAGTGTCGGAACTTAAGCCCAGCGATTCTAAATCGAGCTTGGAATTTGCTGCTCGAGTTAAAATCACAACCAATTGGAGATTGGCTTTAAGTTCTGTCGCAATATTCTTTGCCAAATTTACGGTTTGCTGGAAAGCCGCTGATGACATTTCTCGATCAGAAATTGCCAGAAGCACTCTTCCTGTATTCTTAATGGGCTGTGGGAAACGGCTAATTAAAACCGGGACATGAGAACGCCGCAGAACATTATCAATTACACTGCCAAAAAAGTTTTCGCGGGTAGTTGAATAGCCTTTCCAACCACAAATAATGAGACTGGCATTCCGTTCTGCTGCCGTGCGGGTAATGCCTCGATCGATCGCCTCATCCACTCGGCCAATCGGTTCGACATCACAGGCAGCAGCATGAGCGATGGTTTCTGCTGATGCCAGCAATTGATTTTGTAGCATTTTTGCTTCGGGTGCAATCGGCCCAGCTTTATCCGATAAAACGTGCAGGGGTAGCAATGTCCCCCCAGCCGTTTTCGCCAAAATCAATGCCAGTTGTAGCAAGTTATCTTCTGTTCTGGGGTTAGCAACAGGAACCAAAACTCGCTGTGCCAGTGAAGGAGCACTGCTCGATTCATCCACAGTACTCGCCGCTTGCGGTTTTACCTTCTTACCCCAACGTTCTGTAATCCAGGGAGAAGCGACACAAGTGACAAGAATCATAGCGATAATGCCATTAACGGTTAATTGATCAACCAGTTTGATATTGTAGGCAACCGTAATCGCAGCTAGGGTAGATGCAGCTTGAGCAACGGAAAGGCCAAACATCACCATAATGCCGGGAAACTGAAAGCCAAAAAATTTTCCAGGAACCCAAGCCGCTAAGAATTTACTCAATACTTCCGCTGCAATCATCACGAAAGCAACCCACAAAGATTTTGGCTCTTTTATCAGAATCAGGGGGTCAATGAGCATCCCCACCGAAATGAGAAAAAAGGGGACAAATAAGGTATTCCCAATAAACTGAATCCGATTCATTAAAGGACTCATTTGAGGAATCAATTGGGTAATGGCAATACCAGCTAAAAAGGCACCAATAATCGGCTCAATTTCAATTCTTGCTGCTACATAAGACACCACGAATAGAGTCGCAAGAACAAAGATAAATTCTGCACTTTCGTCATGCCCAAACTTGCGGAAAAACCAGCGACCGAGTTTAGGAACTCCCCATAAAGTGGCGAAGGTATAAATGGTGAGCGCGGGAATGAGGAACAGCCAAAAATCAAGGGTTAAGTTTCCCGAATGCGCCTTGACGACAACCGCTAGCACTAATAACGCCAGCACATTGGTAATTAAGGTTGCGCCTAAAGTCGCCGTGACGGGTTGCGATCGCATAATTCCCAACTTGGTTAAAACCGGCAGCGCTAAAAGAGTATGGGAGGCAAAACAGGATGCAACCAAAATAGCGGCAAGGAATCCATAACCTAGCACCAACATGGCAACTGTACCCATCACCATCGGTACAGCAAAGGTTGCCAACCCAAAAATAGCAGCTTTATCGCCGTTGTATTTCAGGTCATCGAGGCTAGTTTCCAACCCTGCCATAAACATTAAAAACAGCAATCCAACTGTCCCTAGCAGGATGATTGTCTCATCACGCGCTAATAGATTTAGACCATTAGGACCGACAACCACACCGGCCAGAATTAAACCCACGATTCCGGGAAGCCGCAGCCGCTCAAATAGCAAAGGTGCGACTAACATAATTGCCAAAATCAGGAGAAAGACAGCGACTGGATCGGTAATGGGACCTGGTAATAATGAGGCGGCAGTAAACCAAGAAGGTTGTATTGCACGTAAAAATTCAGGGTAGATAGCAAACGAATTTGTTTCCACAACGTTTCTCCTAACAGGCAACGTTTGAGTTCAACAGAGTCAACAAATAGTTATTGCGTGCGATTGATCGCAAGGAAAGAGATCACAACGACCTATAACGGTAGCTTGTTTTTCCACCTCAATGGGAGGGCAAAACAGAATTACCAAAATTAAAGCTAAACATGATGCACCGGGCGAACCTACGTCAGCGATCGCACTTTTACCCCCTCAGAGTACTAACAGTTGCTCCAGGCAAGTAAAGTGCAACGCTCAAAACATGGATAACCCAGCTAAAGTCTGTCTTCCTATCCTTTTGGCGATGGTTGGACTGTATGAGTATGGCTAAAGATCTCCAATATGGCTACTATTCTCAGACCGTGGGGAGATGACGTAGACCCCCGCCGCCAACGATTCTGACTTTATGTGTAATTGGTTTGGTCGAAATCAAGCGCTCCTATTTTTTTTAGGAAACTTTAAACTTACGCAGCATAAATATTCAACGAGGAAAACATCATGTTTGAGAGTGGGGGAATGGTACTGGGACTCAGTAGCTGGTCATTATCGCTGGCACAGGTTCTAGTAGAACCGCCTCTCGAGGCGGCAGAGCAAGCTCGTTTCGTCTTTAATGGAATCCAATTTTTTTCGGCCTTGGTTGCTGGGGTCGTG
Source organism: uncultured bacterium (assembly GCA_966675205.1). Lineage (GTDB taxonomy): Bacteria > Cyanobacteriota > Cyanobacteriia > Cyanobacteriales > Coleofasciculaceae > JBFLZA01. Next base: position 11,186 of record CBKWLJ010000101.1, on the reverse strand, counting down.
ATGGCCTTTGCGTTTCAATTTTTGCTGACTAATCTTGGCGTTGCCCTCGGAATTAGTTTGGCTGGGGGTAAGTCATCACCCGATCATTCTGCCTCTAAAGATTCAGAAAGCTTAGGTGGCACGATTCGCAAGATTGGCTTTGCACTCGGACTGGCAACGTTAATTAGCGTCACCGTATCCTTACTGTTTGCCAGCTTTTTTGCCGTGCAACTGAGTGCGATTCCTGTTCCTTTTGTAGGAGAAGGAGCAATTGTCGGTCTCGTCATTTGGGCAACCTTTTTCTTGCTGCTGTTTGTGGTCAGTTCGACAACGGTGGGTTCTTTCATCGGGTCAGTGATCAATACAGCGACCTCAGGGTTGCAAGCGATTCTGGGAACAGCAGCATCAGCGATTGGTGGGGCAGCTGCGAGTCGGCAGGCGATAGCGACGGCAGAAGCAGCAGCATCAGCTGTGCGTCGAGAGTTGACCGCAGATATAGACCCACAGGGAATTCGAGAGAATTTGGAGGATTACCTGCAAGCGTTACGGCCGCCTGAACTTAATGTGCAAGCGATTCGCTCTGAATTTGAAAACTTACTCAATGACCCAGATTTAAGGGAAGCCGTTCGCAGTGGTAATCTCCGGGATGTGAATCGGCAGACCTTTGTAGATTTAGTTAGCAGCCGTACCGATTTATCTAAACGGGAGGTGAATCGGCTTGCAGAGCAGTTAGAAGCGGCGTGGAATAAAACATTAAGACAGATGCCGCAGCCCAGAGATGCAATGGGAGAACTCGTTGACTATCTCAAGTCTGCTAGCGCTGACCAACTTTTAGGCAAAGATTTTAGTCACAGACTCGATGATTTAGTTCAAGAACTGCGCCAGCGTCGTCAATCTCAAGAGAAGGAGCAACAACCTGCCGGTCCATTGACTCAAGCGCTGACACTCGGGATGAACAGCCTAATCGGTTTAGTCATGGGACGAACCGATCTATCGGACTTGGATGTCCAGAAAATTACCGGTCAGCTCAAAAAAGTTAGAGACCAAGTGGGCGAACAAACTCATCAACTTGCTGCTCAAGTGAGCAGTGAGACGGTGCCTTACAGCCCAGTTCGCGCAGACGTGGAAAATTACCTGCTCAATACTCCGCCTTGGCAGTTGACTCAGGAAAGAATTGAACGGGATTTCCGAGACGTGCTTTATGACCCGCAAGCTGACCCAGGAACCGTTGCGGATGAATTGGAACAGTTGCATCGCACCGATTTTATGGACTTGCTGCAACAGAAGGGTCTGTTAACTCAACACAAAATTAGAGAAATTTCCAATCAGCTAGAAGCCATTCGTTTGGAAGTTTTGACCCAAGCCAGGGCCGCTCAGGAACGAGGAATCATACTCACTTTGTATCGTGATGTGGAACAGTATCTGCTCACGACCCCTAAAGAAGACCTGACTCCAGAAAAAATTCAGCTAAACTTCAAGCCAATTTTGGCAGACTCAGATGCGGATTACGGACACCTGACGAATCGCTTGGCTCAGTTCGATCGCGAAACCTTGGCTCGGATTTTGGAGCAGCGCTCCGATCTCACGCCAACAGAAATGGAAAGTATCATTTATGACCTAGAGAACGCTCGCGATCGCGCCCTGAGAGAATCTCAAGAAACGCAAGAAGCGGCTAAGGCGAGAGTCGAAGCTCAATGGCTCAAAGTCAAGTCCTATCTGCGTGACACGGGCAGATCTGAGCTCAATCCTGACAGCATTGAGCGTGACTTGAGGCTGATTTTGGACGATCCACAAGCAGGAGCCGCCGCTATGCGGGCACGGGTCTCTCACTTCGACCGTGATACCCTGGTGCAGTTACTCAGTCAGCGCCAAGATTTGAGTGAAGATCAAGTGAATCGGGTACTTGATCGCGTAGAAGGGGTATGGTCTCGCGTCAGCCACACGCCTCAACAAGTCGCAGGTAAAGCCAAAGAGCAATATGATCAGGTGATGTCGTCTATTGCAAATTACTTGCGCTCCACAGGGAGGGAAGAACTCAATCCTGAAGGCATTCGGCGCGATTTAACGACACTGCTGAATCATCCCAACGCAGGTTCCTATGCCATTAGAGCGCGTTTGTCTCGCATGGATCGAGAGACCTTGGTGAAACTCCTCAGCCAACGGCGAGATTTGAGTGAGGAGCAAGTCAATCAAATTATTGACCAGGTGCAATCGACGATTAACACTGTTGTCAAAGCCCCTCGACGCCTTGCGAAGCGGACTCAGCAGCAGGTACATGATTTCCAAAGTGCGATCGCAGATTACTTGCGTTCCACCGGAAAGGAAGAACTGAACCCCGACAGCATTAAGCGCGATGTTCAGCTCTTGCTTCATGATCCCCGTGCTGGTGCATCGAGTTTGAGCGATCGCCTGAAGCATTTCGACCGTTCCACGCTGGTTTCCCTTCTTTCCCAACGCCAGGATATTTCTGAACAGGATGTCAACCGGATTGTGGATCAAATTGTTGGAGTTCGCGACCAAGCAATGGCACAAATGCGAGATTTGCAACTGAGTATGCAGGCGGCCATTGATCGAATTTTTGCCAAAATTCGCAACTACCTTAATAGTCTTGATCGACCGGAACTTAACTACGATGGCATCAAAGCCGACCTCCGCCAATTGTTTGATGACCCACAAGCTGGGTTTGAAGCCTTGCGTGATCGCTTGAGTCAGTTTGATCGAGATACTTTAGTTGCGATTCTCAGTTCTCGCGAAGATATCTCAGAAGCTGATGTCAACCGTGTCATCGATCAGATTGAGGGGGTTCGTGGTAAGGTACTGCAACGAGCAGAACGCCTGCAAAGGGACGCCCAGCACCGCCTCGAACAAGTCAAACATCAAGCCCAAAAACAAGCAGAAGAAACTCGCAAAGCAGCGGCAACAGCAGCTTGGTGGCTGTTTGGTACAGCAGTTGTTTCTGCTTTGGCTGCGGCGGGTGCAGGTGCTCTAGCGGTTTTGGATTAAAGGTTGAATGATTCGATAATCTCAACTTCAGCAAGCCTTTCGATCACGAAGGGCTTGTTTTTTGTCATCATCTATGAGCCGATTCCCCCTAGACTGTAAACGATTGATATGAGTTATACGAAGTTGCTCTCATACGTAGCCTATGCATATTCTCCGCGTCTGGAGCGTCAGTCTGGACTACTATGTTTGAACGCAACTCGGTATTAACACCCTTAATCTAGAAGGTAGGCTTTTCAGGTGATATTCAGCGGCGCGATCGCATTACCCCTAAGCATTTTTGTCATCACTCTTTGCTTAATTGTCTGGCAACCCCGAGGCATCGGCTGGATTGCTTTGGGAGGAGGACTGCTAACCCTAGCAACAGGTGTGGTGACGTTGCAGGATGTTTCCCTACTTTGGGCAATCAGTTGGAACGCGATATTAACCTTATTCGCCCTCATGATTATTTCCCTGATTCTGGATGCAGCAGGTTTTTGGAGAGGGTTAGCGCTACTTGTGGTTCACGCTAGCTTAGGTCGGGGACGTCTGCTGTTCGGCGGCATTGTCTTGTTCGGCGCGATCGCAACGACATTCCTCTCGAACATCGGCACCGTCTTAATCTGGACACCAGTTGTTATAGAAATTTTGTGTGTACTGGGCTTTCATCGCCAAGCGATTTTAGCCTTTGCTTTTGCCATTGGTTTCATTGCTAATGCCAGTAGTTTGGCTTTACCTGTCAGCAATGGAGTAAATCTCCTTACCTGTGACTATTTCCAAATTTCTTTTTTTCGCTACACCTTAGTAATGATACCGGTGAATTTTGTCGCGATCGCTACCGGCATCTGTGTTCTTTGGTTCTACCTTGATCAATATATACCATCAACTTACAACCTTACCTCTATGCCACCCCCAAAGAGTGCTATTCGCGATGCCCTAGTTTGTCAGTGGAGTTGTCCTGTGTTAGGACTACTTTTAATGGGTTACTTTATTGCTCAATCCTTAGGTATTCCTTTTTCTGTTATGTCAGTTGGCGGGGCGTTAGTCATAGTCGCCCTGGCAGAGCGTTGGTTGCACAAGCCAGACACACCAATCATTTCCATCCCCAAGGTTTTACAAGAAGTCCCTTGGCAATTTCTGGGGTTCAGCTTAGGGATGTATCTGATTGTTTTCGGTTTAGGGAACACTGATTTAACGGTTCTGTTGAGCCAGGGGTTGACACAGCTATCCGGTTGGGGGGTAACTCAAGTGGCGATCGGTACTGGTTTTTTGGCATCTGTACTCTCGGGGTTGATGACCAATTTCCCAACCGTAGCCCTTGGGGATGTGGCAATTCAAAATATCTTTGGCATCGATCCAGCTATGCGAGAAGTCATGGTATACGCAAATGCGATCGGTTGTGCTCTGGGCGCGAAAATCTCACCGATTGGTAGTCTTTCGACATTGCTTTGGTTCAATATTTTATCCCGACAAGGCTTTCCCGTCACCTGGCATCAGTATGTGGGTATGGCATTGATCCTAACCATTCCCGTTTTGTTTATGAGCTTGCTGAGTTTAGCAATTTGGCTACCTTGGCTTGTAACCTGAGCGGGTTGCTGATCTTAAATCAGGAGTCATAAATTATTAAAATCACAATTCTTTTTAATAAAAGAACCCTAGAGATGGGCGAAAAGTATTTTAATTCTCAATAATTTAAGTAATATTAATCAATAAATCAAGTAAAATATATTAGTATTAATTTATAAAAAAATAACCCATAGGCTTTAAACTAGTGATAAGGATTTAAAAGTTTCATTACTTTGGGTGTATCTGCTGACTGACAAACCTGTGCCAAAGGCAGCAAGGTTCTATAAATTTGCTTACGAATTGCTGTGATAGTTCGTGTTGTTCAAGACGGTATAGCAACTCGTCAAAATCGAGTAAGTGTTCTGCTGATATTCTCTGACCCCCTGTCGCCTGCGGGAAAGCAAGGAAGAGCAGAGTCAAATCAAACAGGTAATTGATCGATGGCAGCCCAAATTGCACAAACCTTGAGTCCACAAAGTAACAGTAGGGAAGACAAACCGGAGCCCATTATTTACCACTCTCTGGATAAATTTTTTACCCTCACCTTGGATATGTTTTTCCTCGTGAGTTTTGAGGGTTATTTCCAACAACTGAACCCGATGTGTGAGAAAACATTGGGATATACCACTGAGGAACTTTTGAACCAACAGTGGATTGAAGGAGTTCATCCAGAAGACCGCCCGTTAATGAGTGAGTACATCCAGGGGCTGACGACCCAGAGTGGTACGGTACAGTTTGAAAATCGCTACCGTTGCCAAGATGGTTCATACAAGTGGCTTGTGTGGAACGCGACGAGTTGCCCTGAGCAGCAATTGATTTACGCGATCGCTCGCGATAATACTGAGTGCAGACAGGCAGAAGCAGCCCAACGAGAAAGCGAAGAGTGCTTCCGCTTGTTAGTGGAGGGTGTCAAAGATTATGCCATTATTATGCTTGACCCCCTCGGTCGCATCGTGAGTTGGAATGCTGGGGCCCAACGCATCCATCAGTATTGTGCTTCAGAGATTGTGGGAAAATCTGTCTCCTGTTTTTATCCCAATGAAGACATTCAACGGGGCATAGCAGAACAAGGACTATACATTGCTGCACTTCAGGGTCGCTTTGAGGACGAAGGCTGGAGAGTACGCAAAGATGGCTCGAAGTTTTGGGCAAATGTCGTCACAACAGCCTTACGAACTGAAGACGGACACCTACGGGGCTTTGCCAGAGTAACGCGGGATGTTACAGAGCGCAAGCTTGCTGCCGAAGCATTGCAAAAAGCTCATGATGAGTTAGAACAACGAGTCCGGGAACGGACGGTAGCATTGACACGAACCAATGAGTTACTCAAACAGGAAATTGCACAACACGAACAAACTGAGGCAGCATTAAGGCAATCAAAAGCGCACTTAAAAAAACAAGCTCAGCAACTAGAGGTCGAAAAACAACATGCAACCTCTCTGCTGCAAAAACTTCAGCGCACCCAAGCCCAGCTCATTCATAACGAAAAAATGTCCAGTTTAGGACAGTTGATAGCTGGCATTGCCCATGAAATTAACAACCCAGTCGGCTTCATTTATGGCAACCTTGATTACGCCAGTTGCTACATCAAAGACTTGATGCGCTTAGTAGAACTCTATTCCCTTCACTACCCGCAGCCAGTCCCTCCCATTCAGGCAGAAATGGAAGCGATTGACTTCAATTTCCTCATGGCAGATATGCCGAAATTGATGTCTTCTATGAAGGTAGGAGCCACTCGCCTGCGCCAGATTGTATTATCTCTCCAAAACTTCTTAAGGGTAGAGCAAACGGAAATGAAACCGATAGACCTTCATGAAGGTCTTGACAGTACTCTGCTGATTTTACGGCATCGCCTGAAAGAGTCTGCTGAGTTGCCAGAAATTAAGGTGATCAAAGAATATGGTTCCCTGCCACTCGTAGAGGGTTTGGCAGGTCAAATCAATCAGGTCTTTATGCACCTGCTCACGAATGCGATTGATGTTTTAAATACATCACCTGATTTAAAGCAACCCCGTGAGATTAAAATTTGCACGGGTGTTGAGGAAATTAGCACAGAACAAGCAAACGTAAGTACTCCCCAAAAGATGCCTTACGCTATCATTCGGATTACTGACACAGGACCAGGGATGAATGAGGAGGTTTGCCGTCGGTTATTTGAGCCATTTTTTACAACAAAACCCCCCGGTAAAGGTACAGGTTTAGGTTTATCGATTAGCTATCAAATTATTGTGGAAACTCATGAGGGTCAACTCACTTGTATTTCTGAGTCTGGAAAAGGAACCCAGTTTGTTATCGCGCTTCCGATTCGGCAAACCTCTGAGTCGTCAATGTTGCCTGAATGTGCTTAATTCGTTTTAAAGATCTACTCCAAAATCCAAAATCTAAAGTTGAGTAGCTCGCAATCGAGCCTAACATCCTAACTCAAGACCTTCGTTCGATCCTGCCATCGTCTGCTGTACTGTTGGTGGTGGTGAAGTCGGCAGTTGTTGGAATTGAAATAGCAAGGTTTGTGCCTCAATATCCCCGTTGTTGGCTTGCCGCTGTAGGTAGCGTTTGATTTCTTCGACTAAAGTAGTGGGAATGTTCATGATTTAGTCCTAGCTTTTAAGTATTGAAAAGTGAAAATTGAACTTTAAATCTAATCTTGTTTAAAAACCCACTTCCACAAAGGGTGACTTGCTCCTTGCTGATTAATACGACGGACTTTTTGTTCCAGTCGTTGCTGTTCTTGACGAGGTATACCCAGTAAGATATTGCGACTCTGCCATACCAAAATAGCAGTCATCACCGAAATACAAATACCAAAACCGAATGCAGGTAAAGGATTAAAAATAATGCTATAGCGCAGTGCTGCCCAGGTAAAATGTTCTTGCAACAGTGAAATTTCATAGCGCCAGCCCCACAAACTCATCGGAACCAAACAAAGCCAAAGTAGGGCTACCAATAGCCAGCGACCGTAAACTGTTAGCTGATGTAATCGTTGTACCTGAACTTTAAAATGAGGGTCAAGGTCTGAGGGCACGGTTAGAGGTGTTCGAGGTTTTTGGGCGTCTGACCTATCCATTTTGTCTATAAAAGAGTGAGGTTGTGAGGTTGTTAGTGGTTAGTTGCTGGTTTTTAGAGAAACTATTCAACGCATAATTCGTAGAGCGTGAATACTCGCTCTCGAGCGAGAAGCAAGCTACGTAATTCGTAATTATAAATTCAGTAATGGAGTTCCAGTCCCCGGCTTTTCATCTTGTCTACTTTTAGGTGGGATTTCAATCCCTTCAGGACAATTCAATTACGAATTACGAATTACGAATTACGAATTTTTGATGCTTCTCTCCTACAAGCCCTTGTATGTTTCTTGCATCTATAACGGAAGTGAAAGCGTCCTTGGGGTGATCCTAACTAACCACTAACAACTCTTTTCCTCTAAAAAGCTAGTTAACAATACACTAGCTGATTGATGACATCTTGCAGCAAGGCTTTGACAACAAGGTTATGGGGTTTTCAGCGCAGAAAGCTATTTAGGCTCGGAATCTTTAGCTTCTCCTTCCGCAATAGCATAGGCATTGCCTGTGCGTTCTCGCCACCAAGCTAGCAACGTACTGGCAATGAAGATACTGGAATAAGAACCTGCGATGAAACCCACAATCAGTGCTAAAGCAAAGTACTTCAGTGTCTCTCCTCCAAATAAGAAGATTGAAACTAAAGTCAACAGTGTTGTTAAGGTTGTGTTGATTGACCGTGTTAGCGTTTGATTTACAGCATCATCCACCACTTGGTCAATATGCTGCTCTGGATGCGTTTTAATCACATCCCGCACCCGGTCGTAAATGACTACAGTATCGTTAACCGAGAAACCAATAATGGTCAGAATGGCAACAACAAAGAGGCTATCAATTTCAACAAACGGTGGCACCAAACCTAAAAGAGAGAAGACACCAAGGGTGATGAAAACATCGTGGAATAGTGCAACGAAGGCGAAAAAAGAATAATCGAACTGGAAGCGGACGGTGAGGTAGATGAGAATGCCAGCAAACGAAAGGATAATTGCCAGTAAGCCAGAGGCAAAAAGCTGTCGTCCTAAAGTAGGACCAACTGTGTCAATTTGGATACTTTGGGGGTTAAAAGCACCGATTTCTTCGCTTAGGGCTGTTTGTAGTTGAGTCCGTTCCGCCTCATTTAAGGTCTTTGTCCGAATCGTCAGCGCTTGTTTTTTTTCTCCCAAAATTTGGATACTGCTGTTACCCAGTCCCTGAGCATTCATCACATCCCGAACTGTTGTCAGGTCAATGGGTTTGTCACAGTTACCAGGTTGTGAGCAATCTAACTCAAACTGCACTCGGGTGCCACCGACAAAATCTAAACCCAAGCGTAAGGGGGACCCCAGTGTTGCCGTGGAAATCACCATACAGATGATACAAGCAAGGAGGAGAGTGCCCGAAATTGTCCACCAAAGCGATCGCTGTTTGATTACATTAAGTTTCATGTTGACCCCTCCACCTATGAATTCACGGATGTTGGTGGGTTGGGTACAAAGAGTTCAGGCTTCTGACGCAACCCTGGAAATCCCAAAACCAAGAGCAGCATGAATGAGCGACTACAGGTGACAGCCGTAAACATACTTACAACTACTCCCAAACCCAATGTCAGGGCAAAGCCTTTCACTAATCCTGACCCTAACCAAAATAGTGCCGCACAAGCAATCACTGTAGTCACGTTACCGTCCAAAATACTAGAAAATGCGCGATAGAATCCTGACTCAACCGACCGATATAAGGTTTTACCATCTCTTAATTCTTCTCGTGTCCGTTCAAAAATCAGTACATTCGCATCAACGGCCATGCCAATGCTGAGGATAAAGCCGGCAATTCCTGGCAGAGTTAAGGTGACACCTAGTAGAGCGAAAGCGCCAAGGGTCAACAGTGCGTAGATGATTAAGGACACATCAGCAATCAAACCCGGTAAACGGTAGTAAACGCCCATGAACACCAAGACTAACACCAGACCCCCAATCCCAGCATAGATACTGCGTCGGATACTGTCTTGACCTAAAGTTGCACCGACTGTGCGATTTTCCACAATTTCTACAGGTACCGGTAAAGCGCCTCCTCGTAACTGTACAGCTAATTCTCTGGCACCTTGAGATGTAAAGTTACCCGTAATGACAGCACTTCCGCCACTAATGCCCGTTTGAGCAAATTCTGGTCCTACTACGGGAGAGCTAATTAAAGCCTCATCCAGAAAAATACCAATGCTACGGCCCGTTCCTGCCAATTCTTTGGTTAATTGAGCAAATTTTTCTCCGCCATCAGCATCAAAGCGGAGAGTTACTTCCCAAAGATTACCGGTTTGAGTCGGTTGGTAGCCAGCATCTTTTAAGTTTTTACCAGTTAGATTGACCCGCTCAAACAGTTGTGCGATCGCTTTGTTGCTACGCTCAAGGGCAGCTTGATTCTCTGCGATCGCTTTTTCATCGCCACTGGTTCTCAGTTCAGCTTGTTTTTGCAACAAGCTTCCTCTGATCTGCTGTTCAATTTGAAACTGTGCTTCTGTTCCCGGTTTTTGCTGACGAAAATCCAACTGGGCCGTTCCTCCCAGTACCCGTTCTGCCTCTTTCGGGTCGTTTACCCCTGGTAACTGCACCAAAATTTGATCAGAACCAACGGTTTGTACAACGGGTTCGGAAACGCCTAGTCCGTTGACTCGATTTTCAACAACACTGAGAACTGCTTCTAGTTCATTAGGTGTGATTTGTTTAATTTCTTCTGTAGTTTTGACCTGAATGGTCAGTTGTGCCCCTCCTTGCAAATCTAGTCCTAATCGGATAGGAATCTGCACCAGTACTGTGATTGCAGCAACCACCAGAACTAGAATCAAGGCTAATATCAAACGCTGTCTTTGCATGACTACGACCCGCCGCCACAAATGCTACTATGTTAGGTTTCGACTTTTGCAAGTCGAGCAGCAATGTCCATAGTAGCTGACGAGCTGTAAGCTTTTCACGAAAAAAGGGTTGAAGGTTGCAGGGTTGAAGGTTGGAAGGTTAAAGGTTAGAAGGGTTGAAGGTTGGAGTAACAACTTTATCCCTTGCTATCCCTGCACGCTCTGCACACCTTGCCAACCTACACGCCCTAAGCACCCTATCAACCCTTAGACTCGCAGTGCCACCATTTTCTGTACAGCCTCCACAATCTGATGGGGTTGCACAATGGTCAGGTTTTCCAAAGCCCCGTTGTAAGGTGTTGGAATATCCTGAGACGACAGCCGTAGTACGGGTGCATCAAGTTCATCAAACAAGCGCTCATTGATTGATGCTGTTACTTCTGCCCCAATACCCCCCGTTTTCATACACTCTTCAACAACAATGACTCGGTGAGTTTTGCGAATTGAAGCACCAATCGTCTCAAAATCCAACGGTTTAAGAGAAATCAAGTCGATCACTTCTGGATCATACCCCTCTTTCTCTAGCTGCTTTGCCGCTTGCATAACGTGGTGACGCATCCGGGAGTAGGTGAGAATTGTCACATCTTTACCCTTGCGTACTACTTCTGCCTTATCGAGGGGCAAGACATACTCCTGCTCCGGCAGGTTTTCTTTTAAGTTATACAAAAGGACGTGTTCAAAAAACAAAACCGGATTGTCATCGCGAATCGCCGATTTCAGCAATCCTT
>CBKWLJ010000100.1:0-22124 GCA_966675205.1 uncultured bacterium | reverse complement strand
AGGGTGGACACTGCTACAGAAGTTAAAAACCGGATTTTATCGTTGGTTTGCAGTGCCCTCCCTACATCTTTCAAAACAGATCTGAAGTTTATCCTTTTTTTCTTTTGCGCTTCTTTTTCTTGGGTAAGGCAGTGGGGGCTACAGTACTCGAAGCCTCTAGGCAATAAGTATCAATTGCTCCAAGGTTGAAGTAATAAAAAATGTCGCCCCGCTCATTAACCTGAAAATCGGCATTGAATTCTCTGGCTTGTTCCTCCAGATATTGCCTCGCTTGGGTTCCGGTTAGCTGTGCCTCCATCGCAAACGGTAAAACAGCAATTTGTCCATTGCCTTTTTTGAGGAGTCCGTAAAAAATCGACTGAAGGCGATCGCGAGCTTTCTTCTGAGCTTTTTGATGTACACTCCATGCTATCCCTCCGCCTGCTGCCGTCAGAGGCAGACCTAAGAGGAGACAGGCCATAACTTCACTGATTTTCTCCTCTTGGTCAATCTCAGGATCGAATGGTGTATACAATCCAGCTAACAGGAAAATCCCTCCTAGCGTCAGTAGCAAGCCCGCCGTGACTTTTTTGTAAAGCTTCATCGCCTCAGTTGATGCCTGAATGCTATCCAGATTCTAGCTTGAGGTTCGGGTAGCCTCCAGAAGACGGGAGAAGTAAAAGCGAGTGCTAATCATGGCTTGGCGTTGAATCGAAAAACCGTTACTTTCCAAGATTTTGATAATATCTGCTTCCCGGTGTTGGTAAGCACGAGTCGTTTTACTTGGTCCTGGAAACAACTCACCGATTTTTTTGAGCAAACTCAGGGCAAGGGTTTTAGGAGCAAAGCTGAGAATTAGGCGAGATTGGGCCATAGAGGCGAGGTGGGCAATCATTTGGGCGGCTTTATCCTGGGGATAGTGAATCAGCACATCCAGGCAAATGACGGTGTGGTAGCTGCCGCTCAATCCCTCCAAATCCTGCACGGCAAATGTAGGATTACTAGTATTGCCCAAAGTATCTTTTGCTCTTTCCTTGGCTTCGCCTACCATTTTTTCAGAAATATCGCTGGCGAAGATTTTAGCACCGGCTTGCGCCAAGGGAATGCTGAGGCTACCCACACCACAACCTGCGTCGCAGATGGACAAATCCGCTAAATTGCCGTCTGCCTCTAACCAACTGAGGACGGTATCGACGGTTTGCTGATGTCCGGTGCGGATGTCTAGCTGAACTTTGTTCACCTCGCCATCGCCGTAAATCCGCCGCCAGCGATCGAAGCCAGTGCTATTAAAATATTCTTTGACAACGGTTTTATCATCAACTGTATTCATAACTTTGGATTGCAATGCAGAATCTGGGACGGTTTCTTACTTTACCAGTTGTTGCCCAGACAAAGTTAATCTGGCTCTCTCTTCTCAAGTTGGTAGACAAATGTTATCAAGTAAGAGCAAGACAGTCCCTATTCCCATCACTCCTTGCTGAGTAATTTATTGGAGATGCTTGAAAAACGAAAAAGAATGGGTTAATCACATCCCTCCCACAGTTCCGATAATTAAATCGGCAACTGCACCCAGTCCTGAAGCAAAACCACCACTAAAAATAATCATTAAAGCAAGCAGTCCATAGGGGCTATTTTCAAGCGGTTTGAAGCTAGGAAAAAACTCACTAAATACGTGAAACCCGTCCAGGGGTGGGATTGGCAGAAGGTTGAAAATAAACAATATCAAGTTAATTCGCGCTCCTAGTAAAAGAAACTGGAGGCTTAAAAATCCTTCCAAAGGTGGGTTAGAAGCCAGTTTGAGCAATATAAGAAATAAAATACCAAGAGCTAAATTGAGTAAAGGTCCGGCTGCGGATACTAAAATATTGCCCCACTTAGGAGAACGAAACTTATCAGGATTGACAGGCATTGCTCCCCAGCAAATGCCACCAATGCATAAGAAAATGATGGAATACCAACCCATGTGAACCACTGGATTGAGCGTCATATGACCTCTTTTTAGGGGTGTATCATCTCCTTGAAGGATAGCCGCCCAACCATGAGCGAGTTCATGCAGGCAAACAGAGGCAATAACGATGGCGACTATTCTGAAAAATAGGATAGGGTTATGGACTAATTCTTCAATCAACATCGGTTTAGAGGAGGGTAGATAGTATCTGTAGTACTTATCTCCCTTTTCTTTACCTCTTATGCAAAAAATTTGCTGATTAACCAAATTGGCCCAAACTCTGAGAAATCTAATGTTACGGTAGGGGCACGATACTATCGTGCCCTCATTAGAGCAGGAGAAAGGTTCATCGAAGAAGGCTCGCTTGTTCTGGAATTATGTGTTGCCAAGTGAGTTGAGATGTCCCTTCATCTAGATGCCAGCGCAATAGGTTCGCGGGTTGACTCTTAGCAATTCCAGGTAAAGCGATCGCATTTCGTGGCGCTTCAGTTGCTAGAGCAATTGCCTGTTCTACTCCACAAATCCCCCACTGCACCAAATTCTGTACCCCCACCAACAACGGCAGTGTTGTCCCAGCAAGAGTGCCATCGGGTAGCCGTGCCGTGCCGTTTTTCACTTCAATCTGACGTGTATCCCAAGGATACATTCCATCGGATAACCCAATGGGTGCCAAGGCATCACTGACCAGAAATAACCATTTCTCATAACAACCCGCACGCAGTAATAGTTGTATCATCGTGGGACAGACGTGCTGACCATCGGCAATCAAACCACAGTAGACACCGGGATAAACGAGGGCAGCACCCAGTAATCCTGGTTCTCGGTGGTGCAGTCCTGGCATAGCATTAAAGGCATGAGTCACCATTGATGCCCCCAGTTTAAAGGCTATTTCAGCTTGGGCAGCCGTTGCTTGAGAGTGACCGAGACTCACGGTGATACCGAGAGAACACAAATACGGAATTACCTCACCCATTTCGTCTAGTTCTGGTGCCAAGGTTATTACTTTCACGACATGGGCATAATCCCCCAACACCCGCTTTATATTATCAATAGTGAGGGGTAGCAAGTATTCGGCAGGATGTGCTCCTCGCTTTTGAGGGTTGAGCAATGGGCCTTCTAGATGGACACCCAAAATCTGAGCAGTCGATTGCTCGTGCTGCTGGGATGCCATAAATTCAGCAAAGATGGAAAGCGATCGCTGAATGTTTTCTACAGAAGTAGTCACCAGAGTCGGCAAAAATGCATCAACACCCTGATGCCAAAGATATTGACAAATATCTTTTAATATGCATTTATTATCTGAGCTGACATCAGTGAATGCTAACCCCAACCCTCCATTAATCTGTAAATCCACACCTCCCAGTGATACCCAATCTCCCTCTACATCGATGATCGGCAACTGAGGAGTTGTGGCTAGGGAGGCGATATTCATTGGCGCGATCGCTTCAATCACACCCCGCTTATCCATCTCGATTTGCTGCAACCCTGGATAACCAGGTACACGCGCATTGATAATATTCAGATTGCGAGTCATTTATCCTTTTTCCTTTGCTTGAAGGTTAGCAGGTTCCAGGTTATAACTTTCAACCTTCAACCTTCCAACTATCCAACCTTCAACCTTCCAACTATCCAACCTTCAACCCTTTAACCAATGACGAATGACAATCCTGTAGTTGGCATTATTATGGGCAGCGATTCCGATTTGCCCACCATGCAGGCGGCAATCAGCGTTTGTGAAGAATTTGGTGTCCCGTGCGAAGTCGCGATCGTTTCTGCTCACCGAACGCCCGAACGAATGGTGAAATACGCCCAAGAAGCTCATCAGCGTGGGCTCAAGGTAATTATTGCCGGGGCTGGGGGAGCGGCCCATCTACCTGGAATGGTGGCATCACTGACACCTTTGCCCGTAATTGGCGTGCCCGTTGCTAGTCGCCATTTACAAGGGGTTGATTCCCTCTATTCGATTGTACAAATGCCAGCAGGGATTCCAGTGGCTACAGTTGCGATCGGCAATGCTAAAAATGCTGGTTTATTAGCCGTGCAGATTTTGGCATCTCACCAACCCGAATTGCTAGAACAAGTACAGCAGTATCGCCAAAATTTAACCCAATCTGTTATGGACAAGCAAGCCCAGCTCGACGAACTGGGCTACAAAGAATACTTGACAAAAATGTTCTAAACAACAAGAAAGCTCATGACTACATAGAGAAGAAGAGCAATTAATTACTGGTTACAGCTAGAGCCACTCCACTTATCTTCTAGGCTGGATTTGGGTGCTGGTACCAGTAACGTTGTTGATATAAAACTCAGAACCTACCGTCAACTGCAAATCTGTACTTGGATCAATCACAATTGGCTTGTCTTGTTGGCTGCTACTGGTAGAAGCTCGTCCACCGGTTAAAACTCCAGTCAAGATATTAATGGCAGCATCTCCTATGCTTCTGGGTTTAGGCGTTGTAGGCTGTTGAGTCGTGAGCAGTGAAGACGTTATGTTGATATTGTTATAGGACTCATTTCCAATGAACAATCTTTGCGCCACAAACTGAGCGCCAAGAAACTGAGACCCACTATAACGAGGTACAATCTGACCTTCAACTTCACTATTTTTGGGAATTATCACTTCTCCTTGTGCATTTGTAATATCTTCAGCCACCACTAATGTTAGATTTCGGGTTTCGCCAGGAGCTATACTGATTGCGTTTGACTGCGGGTATTCCACATTAATCGACGTACCTCTTGGCACTCTGTATTGAACGGTTTGAACGTTTCTGTTATTCCTTACCGTTTGAGTATTAGAGCTGCCATTGGTAACTCGAATATCTCCGGAGTTGATCTGAACAATATAACTATATGCTTGGGTTCGGCTGGAAATGGGAACTAGTACTCCTTGATTCACTAAAGCTTGATAAATAAAAGCAGCAACATCTGCACGAGTTGCAGTCTTGGTGGGGTCAAGATAAGCCACATCAGGATAGTTGACAACAATTCCTTCCTGTGTAGCAGCGGCTATGGCTTCTCGTGCATAATCAGGAATTCTGGAGGCGTCGCTGTAAAAGTCTAAGGTATCCTCTACTGAACCGCTAGGATACAAGCGCAAACCATTGGCTAGTGCTGCAAGTACTTGTACTCTAGAAAGTGGGTCGGATAAGCGTAACTGACGGTTTGATGACCTGTTATTGCCAAAGTCACGGCTTGTCCAATAGTCAGCTGCCGCCTGATCGAATTCTTGTGACAACTGTATGTTATTCTCATCAAAAGCTTGCTGCACCATTGCAGCAAACTGAGCACGAGTTACAGGTTGATCAGGTCTAAAAGTGCGATCAGAGTAGCCATTAATCAGATTTTCTTCTGCCAAAGCTTCAATGAACGGTCGCGCCCAATGGCTCTGAATATCTATAAAGTTAGCTGCTGTCGCTGGTGTACAAATAACAATTGGAGCCACTGCTCCAACTGCTAATCCTAAAATCAATAGGGTAGAGCTTCCCGACATCCAAGGAGATAAACAAGGCATAAACAACAATCCTCTCAAACAGAACTCTTTCAGATTACCGAAATACCGGCTTTTCGGTGTTGGTAACTTTGGTGTTGACTATTGCTAGATGGGACAAGATAAAGGTGTTAAAAGTTCCAGTTTGTTAATTTTTTTTAATAAATCTAGATATCTCCTCTCTACAGTAGGAAGTTTATCTTTTAATTTTGATCTGAATCCTTTAAAATAGAGGTAACTTTTAATCCACTCGGGGGTCTTTAATATTAATCAAAAAGCCAAAAATGCTTTTTATTAGTTCTTCTAATTTCTTTTAAGAAATCAAGAATTGAGGCATCTATTAAAACTAAAAAAATAATTTATAAGCTTAGTTATTTAACAAAAAACAATTGAATTGGAGAAGCTATTACTAAATAAACTGCCCTTTTAAATCTTAGTTTTTTAAATTTAGTTGTATTAGATTCCTAGGTTTATTAATAAAATTCACTAAAAGTATAGGCTCTGTATTTAGGTTTTTCTGGTAGAAGCTTTCCCAGAAATACAAATTTCTTTTTCTCCTGAGAAAACAGGTTTACCTATAAGTAAGCAACCTGACTCAGGTCTTTTTTATTCTTTGTTTAATTTTTAGGAATCGCTACAAAAAGTATATTTTGATACAGATTTTAAACTCTGAAAGTACAACACTTAAAAGTCCTCAACTTTCTCAATTTTTTTCTTAAGAGTAATTAAAACTCTTGACTATCGGTTCAGTTGTTTGTACGGTTTTGTTTTATAGATCACAATTTGGCTTTAAAATGTCTTGAATGCTTAATGTTAATTAGCGTTCTAGCAGCCGGAGGGAGACCTAATAAAAAGACTAACGTTCTGTCAGGAAGCTCCTCTCAAAATCAGTTTGCTTCTTAGTTCAAATGCCGGAGTTGGCGGCAAATGAACTAGGAATTGGGATGTGTTTCACTAAGAGAAAGGTTCAGCGCAATGTCTAGACTAAGATTCAAGAAAAGTTTCAATAGGAAAAAGTCGAGAGTTCACAGGAGACGAAACGATTCGAGAGGGATATTAGAACAGCTTAGAGGTATTTCCTCTTTCCAGCAGTTGGCTACTACAATTAAGCGGCTGACTCCTACTTGGAAAGCCTGCATCCCCCTAGCAACGATTATTTTTTTGGTCTGGAGTTATGAAGCCGTTGCTCAAGCACCAGCTGAAGGGCCATCAACATTAGAGCTGAAGGTCGGTCTAGACACTATATGGGTCATGATTGCTGGAATGCTGGTGTTCTTTATGAATGCTGGCTTTGGGATGTTGGAAACAGGTTTTTGCCGCCAAAAGAATGCGGTTAACGTTTTGGCGAAGAACCTGATTGTGTTTGCTTTGTCTACCATCGCGTTTTGGGTCATTGGCTTTGGCTTAATGTTTGGTGATGGGAATGATTTCATCGGACTGAATGGATGGTTTTTAAATGGAGCCGACAACAGTCCTGCAACAGCAGAGGCTTACCAAGGAGTCTTCGGCGCACTGAACTGGGCAGGGGTGCCATTGCTAGCGAAGTTCTTCTTCCAACTGGTGTTTGCCGGAACAGCCGCTACGATTGTTTCCGGTGCTGTGGCTGAACGGATTAAGTTCGTTGACTTTTTGATTTTCAGCCTCTTGTTGGTGGGGATTGCCTACCCAATCACAGGACATTGGATTTGGGGTGGTGGTTGGCTATCTAAGTATGGTTTCTGGGATTTTGCTGGTTCTACAGTAGTTCACTCGGTTGGCGGTTGGGCAGCTTTAATGGGGGCGGCATTCTTAGGCCCACGTTTGGGTAAGTATCAAGATGGTCGCATAACGGCGCTGCCTGGTCACAATATGAGTATTGCGACTTTAGGGTGCTTGATTCTTTGGTTAGGATGGTTTGGCTTTAACCCTGGTTCCACGATGGCTGCTGATGCGAATGCGATCGCTCATATTGCCATTACCACCAACACAGCAGCGGCCTTTGGCGGTGTTGCCGCAACAGCCACAGCATGGCTATATCTCGGTAAGCCTGACCTCTCGATGATTATCAACGGCATTCTGGCCGGTTTGGTTGGAGTGACTGCCGCCTGTGCGTGGATTAACATCCCCTCTTCTGCCATTATTGGCATCGTGGCTGGTATCTTGGTTGTTTTCGCTGTTACCTTCTTTGACAGAATCAAGATTGATGACCCTGTAGGTGCTACCTCTGTTCACCTTGTTTGCGGAGTGTGGGGAACGTTAGCTGTTGGCTTATTTGCAGTTGGCCCTAATGTTGCTTTACGGGGAGAAACCCCTTTGTATACTGCTGGGCCAGCCGCAGGTCTGTTCTTCGGTGGTGGCTTGACTCAATTAATTCCTCAAATCATCGGTATTCTTTCCGTTGGAGGGATGACCGTTCTCCTTAGCACCATCTTTTGGTTGGCGCTAAAAGCAACATTGGGTATCCGAGTCAAGCCAGAAGAAGAAATGGAAGGTTTGGATATTGGCGAACATGGCATGGAAGCCTACAGTGGTTTTCTCAAAGAAACTGGTGCAGGCGGTGTGCCTAGTATGGTTAGTGGGATGGCAAGTAACCCCGGTAGTATATTTGATAGCCCTACGCGGTAAATAGTCATCTTTTAAAGACGCAACTTCCCAAGACTATAGCTGTGCATCTCAAAACAAGCGTCTCGCTGTCAATACCTTTGATAGAGCCAATTTAACTCAGGTCTAAGGGAATTGAGTTAGCGGCAGAAGGAGTGGCTTCAAATCTTTTGAAGTCACTTTTTTCATAAGCAAACCTCGTTGGAAACCCAGTAGCTTTAGTCCTGGGAAGAAAACGGACAGGCAGGATTCATCCAGAGAGCAGTTGGCTAGCCAGACGGATGAAACGATTGTTGATGTGGATGAAGCAGGCGTGGACAACCGAGAAGACTATGCTTTTGGCTGGAATGAGAGAGGACAACGGCAAGAGCGAGTGAATATGATCCCAGCCCTTTGTCAGGGGCAACTGATGGCTCTGTATTTTGATATGAAAATTGAGTTTGAGTCAATGAGTAGAATGCTACTAAGATCTGATTCAGACCCGATGCTAGATTGAATCAAGTGTCCACTCCCTCAAAGACTTTTCCGGCTTGGGTGCTCGTCTCCCTTGCGGCTAATGGGTTACTCGTTTTAGCGATCGCTACAATTTTAGTACGCCAGTACAAGTGGTCAATGCCCTCTCCTCTCATGCACTCAGCAGTAGCGACGCGCCTATCTGATTCAAAATCTGATATAGAGGCAGAATTAGGACCACGCCACCAGCTCAATTACCAGCAATGGGTAGAATTGCTGGGGCGAGAAGCGGAAGTGGCAGCAAGCCAACAACCCAAACATTTGACCATTCTTGCTGGCGATTCCCTGAGCTTGTGGTTCCCTAACGAAATGTTGCTTCCAGAGCGAAACTGGTTGAATCAGGGAATTTCTGGCGAAACATCAAGGGGATTGCTGAATCGCTTGGATTTGTTCGATAGAACGCAGCCAGAAGCTATTTTTGTGATGATCGGCATCAATGACCTAATTCGTGGGGTCAAAGATGAAACCATTTTGGCAAACCAACAGAGGATCATTCGTTACTTACAACGAGTTCATCCCCAAGCTAAAATCATCGTGCAATCAATTCTGCCTCACAGTGACCAAAAGGTAACTTGGGAAGGACGCGATCGCCTCTTGGCTATCCCCAACAGTCGGATTCGAGAACTCAACGAACGCCTCAAAGCGATCGCACAAAAAGAAGAAGTCATTTATCTCGACCTTTACCCCTTATTTGCTGATGCTCAAGGGAACCTGAAACCTGAATTGAGTACTGATGGCTTACACTTAAATCCTCAAGGTTACTTAGTTTGGCGCAATGCATTGGTTGTCCTCAACCAGATTGTCCTCAGCAAAGTTGAGAGTAACAATCCTAGTGTTGCTACCGCTGACGTTCCTTCGTCGCTAACGCTCGAGTGAATGACATCTCCGTTTCCTTCTTCAACCTTCAAACCTACCCTCCGGGAACGGCTGCGCTGAACAACCTTCAACCTTCAAACCTTCCAACTTTCAACCCTAAATCCCAGCCAGGGTGCTACAGCATTTTATGATCGAGGGGGATTAAACGTTTATAGAGTCATCTTGTAGGACAAGCGGCATGGATACAAAAGCTTTCAAGCGATCGCTCCATAGTTCAGAAAATTACCACCGCAAAGGATTTGGTCACCAAGCCGAAGTGGCTACTCAGTTGCAGTCAGAATATCAAAGCGCTTTAATTCAAGAAATCCGCAACAACAACTATCGACTGCAACGGGGAGACGTTACCATTCGCTTAGCAGAAGCCTTTGGTTTCTGTTGGGGTGTAGAAAGAGCTGTAGCTATGGCTTATGAAACTCGCCAGCACTTCCCTAGCGATCGCATCTGGATGACCAATGAAATTATCCATAACCCTTCAGTTAACCAGCGCTTGCAACAGATGCAAGTAGAATATATCCCAGTGATTGCGGGTGATAAAGATTTTTCCGTCGTTGATCGCGGCGATGTGGTAATTTTACCGGCTTTTGGTGCCAGCGTACAGGAAATGCAGCTCTTGAACGACAAAGGCTGCAAGATTATCGATACCACCTGCCCCTGGGTATCCAAAGTCTGGAACACTGTTGAAAAACACAAGAAAAAAGAACACACCTCAATTATTCACGGCAAGTACAAGCACGAAGAAACCGTCGCTACCAGCTCTTTTGCGGGTAAATACTTAATCGTGCTGAATATGAAAGAAGCTGAGTACGTTGCTAATTACATTCTCAATGGCGGCGACAAGGATGAGTTTATGGCAAAGTTCAGCCGTGCTTGTTCTTCTGGTTTTGACCCTGATCAGGATTTAGAACGGATTGGCATTGCCAACCAAACCACGATGCTCAAGAGCGAAACCGAGCAGATTGGGAAACTGTTCGAGCGCACGATGATGAAGAAGTATGGGCCTGCTGATTTGAATAATCACTTCCTCAGTTTCAATACTATTTGTGATGCCACTCAAGAACGGCAGGATGCCATGTTAGGGCTAGTAGAAGAAACGTTAGATTTAATGGTCGTTATTGGTGGCTTCAATTCATCTAACACCACTCAACTCCAACAAATTGCCATTGAGCGACGTATTCCTTCCTATCACATTGATAGTGCTACACGAATTGGGACAGGAAATCGGGTGGAGCATAAGCCTTTAGGACGCGATTTGGAAGTTACTGAAAATTGGCTTCCCTCCGGAGAAATTGTTGTGGGTATCACATCTGGAGCTTCCACACCCGATAAAGTAGTGGAAGATGTAATCGAAAAGATTTTTGAATTGAAAGCAGCAGTGGCAGTGATTTAACTTACTTCCAGCAGTAGGGTGGGCATCTAGCCTGCCCTACAGTGTTTTCCCCGCATACTAGGATTCGGAAGTTCAAATCGATTCCTACCACCCCAGCGCTACCCTTTGAGACAGGGTGGGGCTTCTGGCAATTTTGCTAAAACATCTAATTCCATCCCAATTCGCGGCAGAGGTACAGCACAATATGAGCAGCGTACAATGCTTAATCTGTGATTCGTTGATGAGACCATGGCTGCAAGTCCCAATTGACTGGCGTCGTCCTGATCAAGCGGAATCTTACCAACTCTATTGGTGCGATCGCTGCCAGTTTGGGCAGGTGTTTCCCCGACCTGATCGGGATGCGATCGCAAAATTTTACGATTTGGATTACTATACGCACTATGCTGAGAACGGGCAAGATACTGCACCAGAGAAAAAACCTTTCCTAAACCGATTGCAGGAACATCTGGCGTGGCGTGCTGATTGGGGAGTTGACATTAATCGGGAATGGTGCATTAAGCATTGGGGCAGTCCATCTATCCGCTTGTGCGAACTCGGTTGTGGCAGTGGTGCCATGCTCGAATACTTTCAATCATGGGGTTATGAGGGAGTTGGTGTAGAACCTGACCCCGCAGCACGACAGACAGCACGCAGCAGAGGATTGCAGATTTTTGAGGGAACGGCGGAATTACTGCCTCTAGAGATTCAATCAGAATCGTTTGATGTAGTATTCATGAGCCATGTGCTAGAACACTGTCTTGAGCCAACAAAAGCCGTAAAAAATGCCTTTAGTTTGGTAAAACCGGGGGGAGTGGTTGTGATCGAAACCCCAAATAATCAGGCACTAGGACTCAAACATGTGGGAATTGCCTGGAATTGGCTCGACGTTCCCCGACACCTCAACTTTTTCACACCCCAAAGTCTTCAAACTATCTGTCAAAACGAGGATATTGCGACTCACTCGATAGAATTTCATGGGTACGTTCGCCAGTTTGCTGATAGCTGGATTGCAGAGGAGCAAGAAATCTGGCAGCAGTTCCAAGCAGCAGTGGGTGATGACACTCAGTTACCTAAGCAAAATTCCCACACACACGCATGGAGTTTGTTACTCAAAACCCTTTTAGCTAAACCTGCACTCAAATACGATTCTGTTCGCTTGATAGCAGTTCGCTCGAAGCTGTAAAGGAAGTGAGTATGATTTTTATTAATCCTAAAACAGATTTTGCTTTTAAGAAAATCTTTGGTTCTGAACAAAGTAAAGATATTCTTATTAGCTTCTTAAACGCTATTCTCTACAAGGGCAATCCCACTATTGAAGATTTAGAGATTATCAATCCATATTTGGCTCCTAAAATACGAGGCATTAAAGATACCTACTTAGATGTCAAAGCCAAAATAACTGGGAACAAAACGGTAATTATTGAGATGCAGGTGTTGAATGTGGAGGGCTTTGAGAAACGAATTTTGTACAATGCTGCAAAAGCTTATTCCCTTCAACTTGATCAAGGGGAAGATTATACTCTCTTGAATCCAGTGATTGCTTTGACGATTACGGATTTTGAGATGTTTCCTAATTTAGATAAAATTATCTCTCGCTTCGTTCTCAGAGAAAAGGATTATCTCGTTGATTATCTAATTTATGATATCGAATTGGTGTTTGTGGAATTACCCAAGTTTAGTAAAGAATTGGAGGAATTAGAGACGCTCACGGATAAATGGATTTATTTTATTAAAACGGCCAGAAGTTTGGATACAGTACCGGAGACAATGGGAGCAGTGCCGGAGATTCAAAAAGCGTTTGCTATTGCTAATCAAGCTAATCTAAGTCGGGAAGAATTGGAGGACTTAGAAAAACAAGAAATCTATATCCATGACCAGCGAAATGCTATTAAGCGAGCGATACGACAAGGCAGGGAGCAAGGTAGGCAAGAAGGGCGAGAAGAGGGCGTGAGAGAAGCTAAGCTTGAAATCGCTAAGCAACTTCTCGATATATTGGATGAAGAAATGATTAGTCAAAAGACGGGCTTGAGTCTTGAGGACATTCAGAATTTGAAGCAAGGGAGGGCAGATTAAACAGAACCTTCACTAAATCCGCCTCACCTAGTAAGGGGTTCGGTGATATCTCTAACTTTAGCCAGTTGCTAGCCTCCTATTAGACAATCAACCTCTCATTACCTGAATTGTGCACTTGGAGTGCCTCGACGCTGCCAAACAACTGTTCCCACTCTTTAAATTCCTATCTTTTCTCTCAAGCAATACAATAGTTGAGCAGGGGAGATTGTTATACTGCGACTGGGGACATAGTATTTTAATTGGAATTTGTTATAGGAAATGCAGCCCACTGACCCGAATAAGTTTACTGAAACGGCTTGGAAAGCGATCGCTCAATCTCAAGATGTTGCCAAACGCTTCAGAAATCAAACCTTAGAAGTAGAGCATGTTGCGATCGCCCTGCTGGAACAAGAGGGGCTAGCGAGTTTGATTCTGACAAAGGTTACGGTTGATACGGCTCGTTTTCAGCAGCAACTGGAAGCCTTTGCCAATCGTCAACCCAAAGTGAGCGCTGTTGACCAACTCTACTTGGGTCGCGGCTTGGATATCATGCTGGATAAAGCAGAGGAATTCAGAACCGCTTTACAGGATAATTTTATCGCGGTAGAGCATCTGCTTTGGGGATTAGCCGAAGATGAGCGGGTGGGAAAACGCTTATTCAGAACTCATAACCTAGACACCCCCAAATTAGAAGCAGCGATTAAAGCGGTTCGGGGCAGCCAAAAAGTCACTGACCAAAATCCAGAGGTACGTTACTCAGCGCTGGAAAAATACGGTAGGGATTTAACCGAACAAGCCAAAGCTGGGAAACTTGACCCGGTAATCGGACGAGATGAAGAAATTCGTCGGGTGATTCAGGTACTCTCTCGCCGTTCTAAGAATAACCCTGTTCTGATTGGAGAACCAGGGGTCGGGAAAACTGCGATCGCAGAAGGACTCGCTCAGCGCATCATTCACGGTGATGTTCCCGAATCCCTGAAAAATCGCCAGTTGATTTCCTTAGATATGGGCAGCTTGATTGCAGGGGCCAAATATCGGGGAGAATTTGAAGACCGGCTTAGAGCGGTACTGCGGGAAGTAACCGAATCAGAAGGTCAAATTGTTTTATTTATCGATGAATTGCACACCGTCGTTGGTGCGGGGGCAACCCAAGGGGCAATGGATGCCAGTAACTTGCTCAAACCCATGCTGGCACGGGGAGAACTGCGTTGTATTGGGGCAACTACCCTGGATGAGTACCGCAAGCACATTGAAAAAGATGCAGCCCTCGAACGCCGTTTCCAACAAATCTTAGTCGCTCAACCGACGGTAGAAAATACCATTTCGATTTTGCGGGGACTCAAAGAACGTTACGAAGTTCACCACAACGTTAAAATTACCGACTCAGCACTGGTTGCTGCTGCGACCCTTTCTGACCGTTATATCACCGATCGCTTTTTACCCGACAAAGCCATTGACTTAGTCGATGAAGCTGCCGCTAAGCTGAAAATGGAGATTACCTCCAAGCCAGCCGAATTAGAAGCGATCGATCGCAGATTAATGCAGCTGAAGATGGAAAAGC
The DNA here is from genome assembly GCA_966675205.1 of uncultured bacterium. Lineage (GTDB taxonomy): Bacteria > Cyanobacteriota > Cyanobacteriia > Cyanobacteriales > Coleofasciculaceae > JBFLZA01. The sequence continues at coordinate 7,762 of CBKWLJ010000100.1, read as the reverse complement.
TATCCATCGAGGCAGAAAGTCAACAAAATGCTCCCTCGGCTAGCAATCCCTATAGCTCCTCCCAAGGGCGTCTAGAGCGGATAGAACAAGAAATCACGGCTTTAGAAGAGAAACACGAAGAACTCGATGGCCAGTGGGAAGCAGAGAAACAACTTCGTGAAGACATCAATAACCTGAAAAAAGAAGAAGAACAAGTTAGGGTACAAATTGAGCAGGCAGAACGGGATTACGACCTGAATAAAGCCGCCCAACTCAAGTACGGCAAGCTGGAAAACTTACAACACGCTCTCGAAGATAAAGAAAGCTTGCTCCTGAAAATCCAATCTCAAGGACAAGCCTTATCCCGCGAACAAGTAACTGAAGCTGATATTGCGGAAATTGTTGCCAAGTGGACAGGTATTCCTGTTAACCGCTTACTAGAGTCGGAACGGCAAAAGCTGTTACAGCTAGAAGGTCATTTGCATCAACGAGTCATTGGGCAAACCGAAGCTGTATCCTCAGTTGCTGCGGCGATTCGTCGGGCAAGGGCAGGAATGAAAGACCCCGGACGGCCTATCGGTTCCTTCTTATTTATGGGCCCAACGGGTGTGGGTAAAACTGAACTGGCTAGAGCACTGGCTCAGTTTCTCTTTGATAGCGATGATGCCATTGTCAGGATTGATATGTCGGAGTACATGGAGAAGCACGCCGTCTCGCGCTTGGTGGGTGCGCCTCCGGGATACGTGGGTTACGAAGAAGGGGGGCAACTCTCCGAAGCCGTGCGTCGCCGACCCTATTCCGTCGTGCTACTCGATGAGGTGGAAAAGGCACACCCGGATGTGTTCAACATTTTGCTGCAAGTCCTCGATGACGGCCGGATTACCGATTCTCAAGGGAGAACGGTAGATTTCCGCAATACCATTATTGTGATGACCAGCAATATTGGCAGCGAACATATCCTGAACGTCGCTGGGGATGATTCTGAATACGAAGAAATGCGTAAGCGAGTGACTGATGCTTTACGCAATCACTTCCGGCCTGAATTCCTCAATCGCGTTGACGACATCATCATCTTCCACACCCTCAGCCGTAATGAGTTGAGCCAAATTGTGAGCATTCAACTCAAACGGATTGAACGCCTGCTTGCCGACCAAAAAATCAAGCTTAAACTTTCGTCAAAAGCGCAAGAATACATTGTCAATGTGGGGTACGATCCGGTATACGGGGCGCGTCCACTCAAGCGAGCGATTCAACGGGAACTAGAAAACCCGATCGCGACTAAACTCCTAGAAAATACCTTTGTTGAAGGCGACACGATTGTGATTGATTGTGTCGATAATGCTCTTACCTTTAACAAGAAGAAGCCGCTCAAAGCATCCCAACCCCAAACCATTTCCTAAAAAACTGGGTATTGAGTTGGTGTAACTCTATGGCACTTGCCTATGATACTGTACGGTTCGGATCTGGTGATGCGATCGCATTACTGACTCCGAACTTAAGTATTGTAGGGTGGGCATTGCAAATTTGTGCCAGGGTTGCAGGGTTAAGCGTGAGCAATGCCCACCTTACGTCTAATCATTTATAGTCGTTGTTTATTTATCATTCGACCTCTTGCCAAAGTCATTTATGAAAGAACCACAGATACACACAGATAATAATTAGCAAATAGAATGATGAATCCCCAACGCGAACTTTCCTCTCCAGACAAAATTCGGGAAAATCTTCATAGTGCATTGGGAAAAATTGGCACATTTGAGCAATGTACTCTATTAGATTATCCTGACTATTTCAATATTGGAGACCATCTCATCGGGCTTGCTACAATCTTTTACCTAACCGACGTTCTCAAGGCAAAAATTAACTACGTAGCAAGTCTCAATAACTTCTCCGAAGAAGTGATGGAGAAACAAGCGGGAAACGCACCCATAATTTTGCAGGGGGGAGGTAACTTAGGGGACACTTGGAGCCACCATCAAGAATTTCGGGAACGGATAATCTCCAAATATTGCGATCGCCCGATTATTATTATGCCCCAATGCATCTATTTTAAAAATCCAGAAAAATTAAATCAAGCAGCCGCCATCTTTAACGCCCACCCGAACTTAACTTTATTTGCTCGGGATAATACCAGCTACGAAATCGCTTGTAAGCACTTCTATAACTGCCAGGTTATCAAAGCACCGGATACAGTATTTCACCTGGTAGATATGCCTCTACCATGTTTTACATTTAATCCCAAACGCCCAATCCTTTATCTATCCAGAGAGGACAGCGAGTTAAATCAAAGCCTTTCACCCATTACTCTGGATATTCCTAATTTAGTAGTTCAAGAATGGATTACGAGCCAATGGATTTACCGAGGTACAGAACAGTTTAGAGAGCTTAAAGCATGGTACTGGCGTCTTCCTGGAATGGTGTTACTTGTTCGCGAAGGATGGCACAGAGGCTTCTCAAATCCCAAACGCTGGATTTCTCAGCAACAATGGGAACGTTCTCATCCCTACGTTGATAAGTTGAACACCCTTCCCAATTCCGCAATGCTTAACTTGTCATGGAAAATGATGCACGCGGGAATTTACCAATTGCTGCAAAGCCGTTTAGTCATTACCAATCGCTTACACGGGCATCTTCTCTGTATTTTACTAAAAATTCCCCATATCTTCTTACCCAATGCCTATTACAAAAATGAGGCATTCTATGAAACCTGGACTTCCCAAATCCCTTATTGCCGATTTATTAAAAATAGTTCAGATATTAAGCCAGCTATCCAAGAACTCCTATCATCTTACTCCTAGTACAAAAAGGCAGAAGGCAGAAGGCAGAAGGCAGAAAGCAGAAGGGAAAAAGGTTTTAGGGTCTTAACATTTCGTTTACACACCTGCGTTGATTTGTGCCTACCTACTTACTGCGTCCATCTGCGGTTAAAATCTTCACAAATACGTAGTCTTCCAACCCATCTGTAGAGGACTTCACTGAGATGCCACTCATTTCTGTAGTCGTACCTGTATATAATGGCGAAAAAACAATCAAAGAAACCATCGAATCTATCTTAAATCAAACCCTCTCAGACTTAGAACTCCTAATTATTAACGATGGTTCCCAAGACTCAACCCTAGAAATTATTTCAACGATTCAAGACTCACGGATTCAAGTATTTTCCTATCCCAATGCCGGACTAGCAGCAAGTCGAAACCGGGGAATAAAACACGCTACTACCGATTATATTTCCTTTATCGATGCTGACGACCTCTGGACACCGGATAAACTAGAGCTTCAATTCAACGCACTCCAAGAAAATCCCCAAGCTGCTGTAGCTTATAGCTGGACAGATTATATTGATGATTCGAGTCAATATCTCCGTCGAGGCAGCCACATTACTGCTAATGGTGATGTTTATGCCAAACTATTAGTGATTGATTTTTTAGAAAATGGCTCTAATGCCTTAATTCGGAAACAAGCCTTAATCGATGTGGGTAGCTTTGACGAATCACTGCCTGCTGCTGAAGATTGGGATATCTTTTTAAAGTTAGCTGCTAATTACCCTTTTGTTGCCGTGCCTGCTCCTCAGATTTTATATCGGCTATCCTCTAATTCCATGTCTGCTAATGTAGTCAGGCAAGAAGCGGCTTGTGTAAAAGTGCTAAATCGAGCCTTTACTGAAGCTCCTGAATCACTTCAACACCTAAAAAGATATAGCTTTGGTAATCTATACAAGTATCTCACTGCAAAAATTTTAGAAGGATATCCGAGTCAACAACGGGGTTGGGTTGCAAGCCGGTTATTCTGGAATTGCCTTCGTCAAGACTCATCTCTTCTTTCAGCACGAGTTACATTTAAAGTTTTATTGAAAATTGCAATAATGGCTGTATTTCCCTCTGCGATCGCACAGACTTTACTAGAAAAAAATCAAACCGTATTTAATACAAATACACTCTTAGGATTATTAAAAATCGAAGATGTATGAGATTACGTCACTCAGGGAGGCAATATGCCATTAATTTCTATAATTATTCCGATTTACAATGGAGAGAAAACTATTATAGAGACAATAGAATCAGTTTCAAAACAAACTTTCACGGACTGGGAGTTAATTGTTATTGATGATGGTTCCAAAGACTCAACCTTAGAAATTCTTAATTCGATAAAAGAAGACCGGATGCGGTTATTTTCTTACACCAATGCGGGAGTATCGGCAAGCCGTAATCGTGGATTAGCTCTAGCTACAGGTGAATTTGTTTCTTTCTTAGATGCGGATGACCTTTGGACACCGGATAAGTTAGAAGCACAGTTAAAAGCACTTCAAGAAAATCCCCAAGCTGCTGTGGCTTATAGCTGGAGTGATTGGATTAATGAGTCAGGAAAATTTTTACGTGCAGGTGGTCATATTACAGCTAATGGTCATGTTTACGAAAAGCTGTTACTGAGAGATTTCATAGAAAGTGGTTCTAATCCCTTGATTCGCAGACAAGCACTCGATGAAGTGGGTGAATTTGAGCCGTCAGTAACTCCGGCTGAAGATTGGGATATGTGGCTGAGATTAGCGGCTCGTTATGAATTTGTTACCGTTCCTACGGTACAAATTTTATATCGCATTTCTCCCAACTCCGCATCATTTAATGTCTGGAAAATGGAAGCAGGCAGCTTGAAAGTGATTGAACGAGCGTTTGCTCAAGCACCTGAATCTTTACAACATCTGAAAAAAGAAGTTCTGGCAACGCGCTATAAGTACCTGGCTTTTAAGGCAATTGAGGGGCGTCCAGAACCGAAGAAAGGTTTAGCAGCTATTCAGTTTCTGTGGAAAGTATTTCGATATCAGCCATCGAATCTTCCACAAGGGAAAATGATGTTAATCGTGCTGTTTAAAATTGCAGTATCAATCTTACTCCCCTCAAAACTGGCTCAAGCGTTACTCCAGGCAATGAAGAAGCGCTCTCGTTCACAAATCCTAGATGGAGAGGCAACCTTAGATAAGCAACTTGCCGGCTAAAGTCTAGACAAGGCTGGCCCAAATAAGTAAGCAGTTCAAAAAGGTTAAAAAGCTTACTGTACAAGCAATATCCCTTCTGCCTCCTGCCTTGGAGCCTTCTGCCTTCTTGCACTAGGGAAGCTACTAAAGAATAATATGGCGAATTTTATAATTGTGGTCGATCGCAACCCAGAAAGGCGATCGCATTTCATCCAAACCATCGAACCCCTACTCCCCCCTGTAGCAGGCTTAATCACGCAATCCTGTGCTAGCGGGGACTTTCACGCTTGTTGGGCCGCTCATCCTAGCGCCCCCATCAGCAGCATCACCTCTGACGAAGGTGCCGCAGTCGTTTGGGGAGACGCAATTATTCCCGGTGAATCCACTCGAATGGATGCCGAATCTTTAAGAAGTCTTTGGCAAGAATCTCCTCATCAAGGATTGCCGCCCTTCGATGGCTTTTACGCGGCTGTGGCTTATCATCCTCACTTAGGGTTAACCGTTGCGGCCGATATTTTAGGACTTTTTCCCATCTATTACTACACTCACGATGATGTTACCCTAGTCGCTTCCAGTCCTGAACTATTTCGCTATCATCCTTTATTTAAGGCAGAATTTAATCCAACTGGATTAGTCGGTATTCTTCTCACGAATGGACTAATTAACGGCCAAACCCTTTGGAAAAATGTCCAACGCCTCGATGCTGGCTATATTCTACTTTGGCAACCAGGAGAGGCGGCAAAAGAAGTTAAACAGTACGAAATTTTTGACGCAACCCACCAAGAAACCCTAGCCAAGCAGACATTTTCTGAGCATCTAGAAATAGTCGAACACCTGTTAAGTCAAACTCTCAAACGTCATGCTCCAACAGGTCAACACTATAGCCTACTCCTCTCCGGCGGGCTAGATTCGCGGATGCTAGCTGGATTTTTGCATGAGCAAGATATTCATCCAATCGCCCTCACTTTAGGAAAGCGTACCGACTTAGAGATGGAGTGCGCGGTTCCGGTTGCTCGTTGCTTGGGCTTGCAACATCATACAGCAGATATTTCCTATGAGAACTATCCAACTTATGCTGACACTTTAATACAGTGGGAGCATCTCACCAATGGCAGCAACTGCGTCATGGATTGGGGGATTCACACTCATTTGAATCGTTTTGCTCCTCGATTTGTGGCAGGTTATTTACTTGATCGCATAATTGGGGGTAAGGCGACTTACTCTCTCTCGCCGCAATCTCTTTCTTTTGAAACCTTCTTTAACCAAGGGGTGAATCTTTGGGGATGGCAACCTCAAATTCTAGAGCAACTTTTGCGTCGGGATGTGTTTGACGAACTAATTCCAGAAACCCTCGACCAAATCCAAATCAATTACAATAGCTACTCCCAAGAAGAATACAAACGAGCCTGGTGGTTTGAACTGCGTCACCGACAGCGATTTCATGTTGGGTGTGCCGCATGGCAAGGCTGTTTTGGCGCATGGCCGATTCTTCCAGTTCTCGACTTGCAGCTACTCAAAACCACTGCGGTTTTACCAGAAACAACCTTAGCTCAACGACGAGTTCAAAAAGCCGTCGTCACGACGCGATTTCCCCAACTTGCTGCATTGCCATTAGACCGCAATGATTATGATGTAGAACCCCTAAAACCGAGTAACCTTCGTTCCTCTCTTGCTCGTTTCTATCGCTTGCAGCGTCGATGGCGACGATTGCAGCAGCAGAAATTAGGGATAGAACGCCGCTACTATTTCCGGATTTATGACATCAACAACCCCGGATGGCAAGCTGTACGGCAGCAGGCAGAACCCTATCGTCCCCTTGTCGGACATCTATTTAATGAAACGGTCTTCAATTCCCTGCTACCGCCTCCCAATGTTCCCCTTCAATTCCGTCGTGACCCTATTACTGAAGCATCGGGAATTAAAGCAATGCTAGGATTTTTACTCTGGTCGAAGAAGCATTTACCTGTATAACAGCCTTCCTGCACTAGCGAACGCTTTAAAGCCATTCGCACCGAAGCCGCCAAGGTTGATTCAGGCACTTAGGCACTAAACAGACTCATCGCTCACCCATAATAGATCTCGCCTTATCTTTCTAGGGTAGGGGCACGACAATGTCGTGCCCTTTATGTTTGCTACTCAACCCGGACTGGTAATCACATAAGTTGCAAAATTGTTATCTATCTTCAGAGTTATATTAGCTTTAACATCGAGAAGCGATCGCACTCCTACTTCTGCACAACCCCTTCACTCCCATGCCAATTCCTACTTTCTCTCGCTTCGCTGCCAGAGTAGTGAGCAAACATTCCCTACGAACCGTCCTCATTGTCCCCTTCGTAGTACAAATTGTTGGCACAGTCGGATTAGTGGGGTATCTTTCCTTTAAAAGTGGGCAGAAATCTGTAGAGAATCTAGCGCAGCAGTTAATGGCACAAGTAGGAGAACGAGTAAGCGATCGCCTCACGAACTACCTACAAGCCCCCCAAAATGCTGTAGCTGCCAACCGTCTCACCGTTGAGCGGGGACTTCTCAACATCAACGACTTTGAGCAACTGCAACAGCAACTTTGGCAACAATTAACGCTCAACTCCTCACTCGAAGAGCTTTTCTTTGGCAATGAATCAGGAGAAGAAATTGGCTACGGACGCTTTCAGAGTGAAGAACTTGTCAATACGGCTGAAAAGCTGGCTGGAGAAGATTTGTCAGTGGGTACCCCCTTCTTTCATATTCTGAGAAATACCGATCCAGGTAAACGAAAATACTACTTAGCGGGACTTAGACAGATTTCAAGCCCAAACAAAGCCCAAAGCGGCTTTGTGA
>CBKWLJ010000099.1:0-22134 GCA_966675205.1 uncultured bacterium | reverse complement strand
CGATGCCGTCAATCAGGTTCTTGATGTGCTTTTCAATCTTCTCCCGATTATCACTGAAGTACTTGGCTTCCGCTGCTTTATCGGCTAATTCCCCTAATTCTTCCGGAGACATTAGAGGGATTTGTGCCAAGTCAATGTTGAAATAAGACTTAAATAGCCCCTGCATTTGGGAAGCCGTATCAAAAGCCTTTAAAGTGCCACTTAAAGAGCCAGCGATGCGCCTTTGTGAAGGGTCATTATTACCGGGGTTGACTGCGTTTTGGACAATGGCTCCAATGTTCATCTGATTTCCTCAGTTTGTGTTTGAATGAGTTTTTCCAGTTTCCCGACTCTAGCTAGAGTGAGGCGGGTAGCGAAAGTCAGGACAATAATCAGCGTTACCAACAGGGCAAGAAGCTGGATAAGATTTTCCTGCTTGTCTTCATCCAGCTTCATGTTTAAATTACCTCCGTTTAACCAATCTTGAATCTGAGTTTATTGAGTTGAGAAAACCCTGTTTTTGCTGCTTTTCTGAATTGTTCGGGTGTGTGTGGGTTTCGCGCTATTTTGCCGAGTTGGGACTGCACAGCGATAATAAGTTCATGAGCCAGGTTTTTCACGGTCAAAAAATCCTTTAGCTAACATCCAGGTCATCGAACTATTGATAAGATGCTGGTCTTGTTGCGATCGCCCCAAATCAGGCTGAGTGGGGTCATGCGCTGCGCGCAGGGTGTGGGGGATAGGGTGTGGGGTGTAGGGATGGTCTTGGATGGGAAGAGCAACCCCGACCCAGACAATTGCCCTAAAAGACAGGGCTTGATACCCCAAGGTTTTTGGCGTCAACGCCTTCCCCCTACACCCTGCCCCCCACACCCCACACCCGCCCCAAAAGGGCTGGTCATCCTTGACGAGAATGGAGGCACAATCAGAAGCGAGATTTGCAGGCACTCCAGCACTTAAGAGAGCAGATTGGTAAGAGGAGTGCAGTTCAGTAAGTTCACTCATTTCTGGCTTGCCTCCGCTGCGCGTTCTTCTGCGAGTTCTTCTACCTCAGTCCAGGTTTGATCAAGGTTCCTGATATTTCTGCCGCACTCTGGGCAGTTGCCCTCATTGATTTCCTCTTGAGTAACGAAATAGCCACAAATGCAGCGATCAACATAATCTGTACTCATCAATCCACCTCACACAAATAGCAGCCAGCTTTTTCGTAGCGTTGGGTTAGAGATTCCCACCGATTGCTCCATCGGCACTGAATCAGCGCATCAGAGGCGATTTCTAAAGTTGTACCGCCATCCATGAAGGTGTATTTTCCTGGCACATTCTCTTCAAGAAATCGAGCGATGTCTGCAATGCAGTAATGCAGGGTAGAGTCTAGAACTGTGGTAGTGTTCATCAGCCTGCCCTTAAGCGTGCCCGATATGGCGATAGCTGAAGCTATTGGAGACGAAAGCTGTATTTACAACAATTTCCTGTTCAGGCATCTCTGCAATTCTCTGTGCCCAGTCAGAATTAGGGTTGAGGATGTTTGCTTTGGCAATGTCACCAAGTCCAGGGCGGGCTTGTTCAAGCACATCAATCACTTTCTGTTCTTTTTCAGTGAATTGGTGTCCTGGTGGCTGTAGTAAGGTCCAGATGTCTGAATTTGATTCAGGGGGAATTTGAAAGGTTTTGGTTGGTTCTGTCATGATGTGAATACTCCAATCGGTTTGGTTGGGGGGGAATGCTAGCACTGGTGATTCCGCCAAGAACTGCAGTGCTGGCATCTCTTCTATCGGACTTGTGTGGTTGAGGTGGCGGAGTCGGTGGAGGTTGTGCCACCAGGGTGAGAGAAAGAAACAGGGAAATCATAAGCCAGGGCCGTTCTCGAATGAAGCGATGTGGTTGAGGACATCAGACCAATCACCCGATGCAATTGCAGCCACAGCCAATCCTTCTAATTCAGTCAGCCAGGACTCATAAAGATGGCGGATGTAGTCGTAGTCAGGTTCACCGGGGCTTTCTTTGAGGCGCTGAGTCCAGTCATCGGCATCTGGGGGTTCTTGATAGGTTTCAATCTGGTTCATGCCTACCTCCTGACATCTGGAAAGGTAATCTTCGTTGTAATGGTCATGCCCTCTATATGAGTAGGAATGGAAATCGAATCAGGCGGCACAGCCCCGAATACATGAGAGTTGGCAATAAAGTTCTGCATTAACTTGCGCTCGCTCAATTCTCCCTCTGCACAGAGGTCTTCGATGCAGAAATCCTGCTCAAAAATCGTGGTAGATACCTTCTGTGCCCATGCCTGGAGTTCTGTGTCTGTCATACCTTTGGCTAGTTGAAAAGCCGATTCGATTAATCCACGTTTACATCTTTTAGTTGAATTTTCTTGATTCATGCTTGGTCACCTTGGTAGAAGTTTTGCCGTCTGTCACCAACAGAATTTGGTTGTTATTCAGAGCAACTTTAAGGTTGTGTAAGTTGGTATTTTTGGGCTGAGGAGAGGCTTCTGAATAGACCCCAACTACCCAATCAAGCAGCTCATCAATGTCATCCGGTTCGCTCATTGTTCTATTCCTGTGAAAGATAGTGAACTAGGCTGTGTTTCAAGTTCGGGTTTCATCAGTTGTAAACCTCACTAAGAATCTGGCAAAGCTGAGAAATTGATTTAGCTTCCGTGTGGAAGTCTGAATCGTTGATTTCACCTCCTACTGCAACAAATTGATTAATGAGTTCAGCACCTTCCCCTCGGTCAATCAATCTCAACAAATTTTCATTTATTTCCAGCGTTACCGCATCAGAAAAGTACCAGTCATTGGGTCGGTTTTGGGCTTCCAGAAGCTTGGCTAAATTTGATGCGATCTGAAATTTAATTGATACGGGGATGGGGTTGATAGGCAATAGTTCGGTCATGGTTTATTGCAATTCTTCCTGTGATGAGGGATTAGCTATTTAGATGGTTTATTGTTAGCAAAGGGAGTAGTGAGTGGAGGAAAGAATTCTTCAGATTTCTGATTCCCGATTCCCGATTCCCGATTCCCGATTCCCCCTTACATGAGTAGCTTGCTTTTTGATTGGCTCTGATTCATCGAAAATTTGATTCCAGGCGTCTTGATCCCAACTCGCACCCAGATTGTCTGTCTCTGATGTCTTTTCCGACTCAGGTTGCTGATTAAATTCTTGATGAGCTAGAACCAGATGCAGATAGGCTAAAGTTTCCATCAACCATCGCCTCTGGCAACTAATCCCGCACCAAACACAAATAATCCAAGTAAAAGTCCAGCAGGTGGGAAGAAGATACCCGCAGCGCCAACAGCCAGAGCTAGAGAGGATGCGATCGCAATATGAGACATAGTTCGTTTCTCCTGTTTCTGAGAGAGCAATAGGATTCGTTGAGTTTGAAAGTCTTGCAGAGCAGTGATTTGAGCCTTAAGTTTTTGATTGAGGGCTACCAGCTCATCGAAGCTGCGATCGTGTTGTGAAGGTTGGTTGTGTCCGTCACTCTGACAGCTTCCTGTGAGAGTTTTCCCACCAGTTCCTCATTGCTGAGTAAACCCGCTTCAGTAGCCAGCTTCTCAATATTTACGTTCTCGCTTTGTTGAGTTTGTAGGATTTTGATGAGCTTTAATGTGTTTTCTGCACGGAGTTGGTTTTGCTGCCTTAGCAATCCTAACCAATAGGCATTTTCTAAAAAGGCAGCATCAAGACGGCCCTTATCAAAGGTCATTTGACAGAGGGTTTCTAAAGCACCTTGATTAATCTGCAATCCAGTTTCTTTCGCTAGTTGCAATCCCTGACTGGTGATGACTTTCATTGAGCCGACAGGTGGAGTGTAGGTTGGGTTCCCGTTGTCAGAGGTGCTGTGACCTTTTTCGCTGTTGTGGCTGCTGTACCCGTTCCTATTGGTTTCTTCAGATGCAGGTAAAGCAGTTAGTGAAGTGGCAAAAACTGTGACGTGGTTTTTGATGGCTTCAACTTGTTCATCTGTCAATTCAGGTAAATCCGGGTCGATGTTTAAATCAAGCAGTAATGTGTCAAAACCATCTGGGTCAGTAAAGCCAAACTTGCTCATTACTTCAGATTTAGGCGTTAATTCACTCATGCTACTTGCCTTCCTTTTGGTTGATTTTTGACGATTAATTCGTTGATGTATTGGTCGTATCTTTGACGTGTGTAAAGCGCCCGTTGTGCTTTCATTACCTCTGCTGCTTTGTCGTAATAGCCTTCACCTTGGTAATGTTCTATGGCTTTAAAAATGACAAAAATGCAGTAGTAATCAAGCCCTTTTGGATGAGCTTTCACGTGGCGGTAGTAGTCGAGAATGTTCGCTGGCTCCACGATTTTTGTCTCGTATCTCCAGAGGGTTGTTCTCGATATTCCCAGTTTTTTTGCTGCCTCCAAACGGGTAAATGTCTCGTTTCCAGGCACCCATGTATTCGTGTCATCTCTATACACGAAAATGGGTGTAAACGTTATCACATTTTTCCTCCTCACTGAGCGAAAAATTATGTTTCACACCCCCTCAGTTTTGTTTCAGGCGTGTTTCATCTGGTGGAGGTAGTGTTTCAGCTTGTGGGTTGCTAAATCGCACTATCGCTATATCGCGTCTGGGTTTTAGCGGTTTGGCACTGCTGGAGTGAAACACTGCTGTGATGTTTCACCTGCCCTACGACTAAAAGTACATCACTTTGAGCAAATACACAACATAGTGAGTAAAAAAGCAGAAATTCGTTTTGAGGTGAGTATGATGTGAAAAGCTAAAAGTGAGGTAGAATGCCCAGTCCGAACCGCAACGCTGTGAACGTCTCCGGGGAAACAAAAGATAAAGTAGAGAAAATCGCCAAGCAGGAAGATAGGAGCCTGTCTCAGATGGTTCGCATTCTTCTTAATGAGGCAATCGCAATGCGTGAGGACACAGAGAAGGCATCTCTTCAGGAAGTCACAAAGAAGCTTCGCACTCTTGATTTGCCAAATCTTGTAAAGGTAATTGAAGAAGCAGTCAAGCTAATTAATCAGCACATCGCTGGATCTGACAGATCTAAGGAGAACAGTGGAAAATAGTGACGTACTGGATTTAGTTGTAGGTGGGCTGGCGATCGCCATCTTACTCGGCGGGTTGCTGATGCTATTTAACGGCATATCAGCCTTTGGCGACAAAGGGAAGTAACCGAGGAAGGCTGTACCCGTTAAGGGGGGGAATAGAATAAATTAAACCCATCCCACCACATCTCTAATTTGAGAAACCGCTAGTTCTCGGTCAATGTGTGCTTTAGCTTTGATGCCATTAGTGCTGACATCAAAGCTCAAGCTGTAAAGTTGGTGGAGTTACACATTGACCGAGCTTACCTCAGTGCTAAGTTAGTTCGCCAGCGCCAACAGATGACATGAGGCTTCCGCTCTTTTGTAAAAAAGTGGCGTTGTCTCCCGTACTTGGAAAGCCCTACTTCCAGACGCTGTTAGACTAGCGTCACTTCTATAGAACAAAAACCTCCATGAAAGCGTTTTCCAACCCTAAATCTGAAGCAGGAATGATGAGAACTATCCTGACAACAACGGGGACATCTTTGTTAACCAATGTTGCTCGTGAATTGAAAAAGCCTCAAGCGTCTGTCACCGATGAGGAGTTACGGCATTTCTTTAAACAAGTTGGCGCAGCAGCGGCGGCGGCGGAAACCAATTCCCTGTTGAAAATTGCTCAACCGGATGATGAAATTGTGCTACTGCATACAACTACTTCAACCAGTGAACGGTGTGCCAAGGAAGTAGAACGGTATTTACAAAGCCAAAATTGGTCAAATATTCGTCTGAGGCAGTTACCTCTAGAGGAAAATGAAGCTCAGTTTGAGCGTCAGGGTTTGCGGGAATTAGTGAATATCCTGGTTGATGAAATTAGCAAAGTTCAGCGACAACAACGAGAAGTCATTATCAATGCGACAGGTGGCTTTAAGGCAGAAATTGCTTATACAACGATGGTGGGGATGATTTTTCAAGTCCCGGTTAAGTATATCTATCTAAATTTTCAACAACCTATCACCTTTCCCTCTCTGCCTATTAGCTGGGATATTGCTCTGTTGCTAGAGTATGAGAGTTTCTTTGAGTGGCTCGATGCTGAACCTCGTCAAGAAATTGAAGTCAATCAGCGCCTTAAAGCTATTTTAGAGTCCGATCGCACGCGCATCCTCCAATTCCTTTTACCCGCCGACTCCGAAGGATACATTTTTCTTTCGCCAGCGGGAGAGATTCTCTGGAAGCGGGTGGCACAGCAGCGGGAATTAGCGGAACTTGTGGAAGATCCACCCGCTTCGACGGTTGCGGTTGCCGATAAAATCTCTAGTTCCCTAGATCAAGTCAAGCATCATTATCCTAAAGGGACATTGGCCTTTGCTCAAAAACTGGCTGAACTTGACGCTGTAGAGGAAATTATCGGTGGATTTTTTGAGCCAACTATTCTGCGGCGGGTGAAAAAAGTGGATGATGATGGCTCGATTCGCGTCTTGTGGGCCGATAATGAGAAGGCGACTAATATCACGATTCGCACTACAGCACGGGGACAAGTGCAGACATTGAGATTTTGCGATCGCTACATCCGCCCTCTCCTAAATTCTTAGAAGGAAGCGTTGATCCAGCCTAGATCCCCGACTTCGAGAGAGAAGTCGGGGATCTGAACCTCACCCCATTACTCAATAGCAAGAAAAAAAACTATGGGTATGCCTTGCGAAATCAATACCATTCTTAAGCTTAAGCCATCTCAAGGATTCCCCGAAAAACTGGAATTATCAGCACAATATCAAGTCTTTAAGGAAGGATACAGAATTCTTCCCGTGGATGTTCCTATTTTTCTGGTGGATGAGAACTGGGTGACTCATGCTGATGTTGTTATTAGCAGATTAGTTTGGGAAAAGAATCAAACAATTATTGATTTTGAAATCCGAAAAATATATAGTCCGCCCTTTTCAGTTGAATAGTGTATAGGGCTCACTTTATGGAGATAATTTTTGGATACACCGATAATTTCTGTTTAAAACCCGCCCTCCCCATCGATTTATCAATAGTTTATAGGGGGCGGACACAATTTAATCTGTGGCAGGGCGGGTTTTGTATCGAGCTTATCGGAGAAAATCATAAATTATTGACTAAACCCGCCCCTACAAATGTGACATTTATAACATCAAATGGTATAATAAACTTCACAAATTTTCCCATGAAAACTTAATAATTTTAAAACCCACGCAGGCGGTTTACCCTTCGGGAAGGCTTCGCCTACGTTTGTGTAGTTGCGGTTTCAACCGCCAAGCTTAACTTAACACCAATGTTAAGCAACTCGCCGGAAACTAGTCCACTTTTCTAAATCAAAGTAATCATCTGCTAACTCGATCAATTTTTTGCTAGTTGTGGCCCGATAACCTACCACTTCTACTCGTTTACCTAACCGTTGAACCCGCTCGATGGCTGGTATAAAATCGCCATCACCACTGACTAAAATGGCTGTATCGTAGGTATCAGCTAATTCCACTAGGTCTAACGCTAATTCTATATCTAAGTTGGCTTTGCAAGAACCATCGGCGCGTTTAATCACTTCTTTACTGACGATTTGACAATCTAGATGCTTCAATCTCAACAACAGTCTTTTTTGGTGTAGGTTGCTGGAGTCAATTCCTGTGTAGAAGAAGGTTTGGGACGATGAAGATTGACGTTTGAGGAACGTGAGAAAGTCGGCGTAATCAGGGGGTTCAAGTCCTAATTGGGTAGCACTGTGATAGATATTAGCGCCATCAATGAAGATGGCGACTCGGTCTTTTTTCTGGGGTTGATTTGGGGTGAGCTTGGGTTGGCCAGAGGGTTTGATTTGAGGGGAATGTTGCTGGAATCGTTGCTCTAGTTGTTGTTGGGAGGTTTGTAGGGTTTCGGTTTGATGGGTTAGGCGATCGAGGTGTTGTTGTAGGATATTGATTTGTTGGGTTAAGTCTTGTAGTTCTTTGAATTTGAAGACTTTGTTTTCGTGCTGGAGTTGATGGAGTTTGGCAATGATGGGGGTTAAGTGGGTTTTGGTTAGGTAGTTTTTCGGGGAAGATTCGGTTTCCTTAATCTGAGTTTTGAGATCTTGAATTTGTGTGGAGAGGGAACTGAGGGAGTGGTGGACTACAGTTGTAATTTGTTGCTGTTGCTGTTGTTGAGCTAGGGTGAGGCGATGTTGGTTGGTTCGCTGCATTAGGAGCAACCCTAGGAGGGGAATAGAAGTTAAAGCAGCTTGTTGAGAGATGGCGGTGAAAGCTGTTCCGGCGAGTACGCCTAAAATATAGAGCGTTTCTTGGGTTTTTAAGGAAATTTTGGCTGGTTTTTGCTGGAGGGTAGTCATCGGGGTTTCCTCGTTGCTCTGGTTTTATTGTCTGGGCTGATGGAAAACCCCTATTCCCGCAGGGATGACTGAGTTACAAACTTTGCCTGTTCAGATCCCCGACTTCTTCAAGAAGTCGGGGATCTTTGTGTTTAATGTTGATCGCTGGTGTTTCTTTAATCTGGGGGAAAAGTAACCAAGGTGTTACCAAGTGCCAAATTGATAACTTTGCCTAAAACAGAACCAAGTAGTGTCTTAGTAACACGCCTCAACCCCCCATTGTTTCGTTAGCAGTTGCTCAGACTTTGCCTAATTTGATACGAATTAGGTAAAGCTTTTCCTCCCACCTATTGAAAACTGTAAGCCTTACAGAGTAAGGGTTCGAGTTCAATTTTGCACTTCATAGCAGCTTCGTTACTTTCCCCCCTACACCCTGTTCAAGGTGCGTGATTCTAGATGGGAGGTTTAGTCCCCCAGGTGAATTCAAATCCAAAATTACTGAGTTTTTGAATAAACAAGGGTAACTGATTTTTTCCTTGCCGCTGCCAAGACTTTAACCACTCCACCTTATTACCCGACTTCCCACCATGAAACAACGTCACAATCTCCAGATAGCGATTCCCATCAATTGGTAGCATCCGATGCCACACAAAACTGATAGCAGTGGGACGCCTGTCATTAGGATTTCTGCCCCCAATCGCAGGAGTCGTCTTAAACTCAGCCTCATGAAACAGTTGAATCGCCTGTGAGTGAGACACAACTTGAGTATAAACACTTAAGCGTTCCGAACACCAAGCTTCTTTCCAAGGCAAACATTGAGCCGAATTCGCCTTAACTCCCATAAAATCCCTAGTCGCCTGCTGTAGCTGAGTTAAAAACGTTTTGAGATTATCTTTATTAGCAATAACCGTTGGCTCAAAACTGCTATATTGGCATACCCAATGACACCCAATCCCACGAGTTTCATAACCTGGCAAAAAATCACGATGCCAAACTCGACGCCAAGATTTGCCAAAACCCCCCATCGTTACGGCAAATTCAATCACCTTTTGCATAAACCGTAAATCGGATTTAGGCGCATCCAGATAGAGAGTTCCTTTAGTGTCATAAGTGGGTGTATCCTCCCGTCCCTGTTTGCCATACTCTAAAGATTTAGACTCCCAGTACAATTGCAATACCCCCGGCTCAGTGGTATGTCCAAACAGTCGATTCACTTGAGCTTGAACCGCTTTTTCATCTCCACTCACACCCGCAAGTAAGCGAAGAACGTGTCCTTTGAGACTCGCTTTAAATAAATTGGGGCGAAACTCCGGTTCATCACTGCGGAGTAAAGGACTGACACCTTTCCCCTTCAAGGTAATATCGAGAGGATAACGGTCTTGGGGTATAACATACAACCCATAGCCAGTACTGGTTTTCCCACCCAACCCAGAACGTAATGCCCGTCTCAACAATCCGGCAATCGTTTGCCATTCCGACTCTGGTAAAGGCTTAATACTACTTAACTCAAATACGAGCGTCGGTTGAAAGAAGCTAACAACAGCAATTGCCTGAGGAGAACCCTCCCGTTGAATTTGCCGCTTTTGCTGGGGATGGACAACATCCACTAAACGATAACGGGTTTCGGCTTGCCGATTCTTGGGTTGAACCGTCTTTGTCCCCGCCCAATCTCCAACGGGATAAGCACCATGAAAACGTAGTATACCCTGCTCTTCCGGACTCCCACAGTATTGTTTCACCTTCTGCTGAAGTTCCTCGCTGAGTTGGGGATGACGGGAAAGCCTTTCAAACATCCCCTTAATCCCGCTACCCGGAACAAAAGGAATCCCATTTTTCCCCATACTGGGACGCAAAATGCTATCTTGACCGCAATTGGTAAATACCCGAAACGGAAACTCAACTTTGAGGCGATAGACTAAACCATCAAGTCCTAGTTTGGGTTCTGGGTACTGATAGGAGGGAGTGTCCTTCTGTTGTGGATTAGGATAAATCCATTCTTCAGTCCATCGGTTTAAATCCTGACTATTCTTCCCATACTGCAAACTACAGCGTCCTTGTACTTGGGCGCGGTACATCATCGGAACTTGTTCTGGATTGGTGGGTTCCCAGTCATCGCCGTCATTGCCGTCATCATCATTCTTGGGCGGAATGGGGATATCAATATCATCTCCTTTTTGTGCGATCGCATTTTTAAAAGCTTTGGCAAAAACCATATTTCTCCTCTGTGTAACGACAACATAGGTTTGTAGTTGGCACTTTAGTGCCAGAAGCGCTCTGAAGCGCTTACTACGAACGCTTAAGTCAGTGCCATTCGTTCTAACTGTCTTTTTTCTTATAACGTTGTGTCCACCACACTAAGGCATCACAAAATTGAGTCAATACCATCAAAGCAACCCTCTGTTCAGCCAGCGGCATTGACCAAATTTTTCTTGCCATGTCTTGAATGTTTTGAGTTTCATCGTCCCCGTTTGACTTTTTTTTGTCCCGGAATTTATCCGATGATTTAGGGGTAACTTCATCATTGGGTAAATCAATTCCCGCTTGCTTGAGAATCTCAGCTAACTTATCCCAAATATCTTTCCAGTATTGACTCTTGCTTTCACTTTCTCGCTTGAGACGTAAATGTTCCCCCCAAAACCGTTCGAGTCCATACGCTACAGCCATCCGCATTTTATGAGACTCATTGAGGACATTTTTTTTATCCCGGTGTTTGAGGACTATTTCTTGAGCATAATAGTCCAAGTCGTAAGGTTGCCATCCTGTTAGTTCTTGAGTCTTTTCTGTCTGAGTCATAAGGGTTACTCCTGTAATTCATTAGCGATTTTGAGTAGGATTAGAGGGGTAGGAGGTGACAAAGACTTTAGTTCGACCAAAGCCAATCGATTCTAATCCCCCGAAATAGAGTTCTTTGTCCTCTTTGTCCTGCTGGGTAAATTGACTATCCTGTAAAAATTGTTGCCATTCAACAGGTTGGTCATTATATTTTTGCCGCATCGCGATGGGAAACGCCATAACTGTGCCTTCTGGTAACGCTTCAACATCAAAAAACGCTCCTTTTTTCGCCTTCTTTTTATCCGGCTCAAGGGCAACTCGACTCTGACGATAAAGAGCCATATCATGAATCATAGATATCTCTGTATCATCGACCACTAAAAGTAAATGTTTTGGATTTTTTTCCAGTTCTTGGGGAAAACAGTCTTTTAAGGTTTCATTCTCAGCTTTTAGAGGCAAGAATCCTAAGTTAAAAAACAGAGTTTTACTAGCCGCTTTGCCGAAGTAGCTGTAAGGCTTAATCTCTGTGACAGCTTTTCCGGTAATCTTTTGATAACGATTGAGGAGTGCCGGACAAGAAACTCTCACTATGGGTTGATTAGGACAATAAACAGGAAGCCAAACAATGGAGGCATATTCAAATTTAACCAAACCTTCGCTGGTATTATTTTCGCTGTTGCTATCCGATTCACTTCCCTCAGATTTACTATGATTAACAGCTTTGCCATACCAGTAATCAGCATCCCCATTTTTGTAACGCATATCCGCCCGAAATCGTCCCCGAATCGAACTCCCTGGAATAATCCCAGTTTGGGTAAACTGGTCTCGAAAAATTAGGTTAAGATTGCCACTTTCTTCTCCTGCACTAGCACCCACATGCAAGGGTGCTTGGGTTTCAATAATGCCGTAAGCTTTGTGATACATCGTTGACTCTCCAATTTTTAGTTGACTAGATTTATTGCAGAAGTTGGGAATAGGGAATGAATATTGCCTATACCGAACATTTGCAAGAGGATAACCTTTATAAGGGAAGCGCTAATCCACAACCCCAACGTTTAAGCGATGGTCCCTCTTTAGGAAACCAAGATTCATCCCAATTTTGCCAAGCTTTTCCGAGTGGTTCTTCCAACACATAAACCGTTCCCGCCGGGACAGCATAACGTCCTCGTGAAAGTACTTTAGGTTGATGGGGTTGAGGGGTTTTATGGTCACCTAAGCGATAACGAAAAGGATAGGGACGGCTTGTATAAAGAGTTTCTACTGACCAAACAAATTGGTTATTCTTATCTGCATCGTCCTGTTCATCTTTTTTAGGATCGCCTTTTTGTAGATGAGTAGGATAGCGATAAGAAAGACGGTTTGAACCCCATACTGCTGGAGTAATTAATGCAAACTGTTTTTCTAGGGTTTGACTCAACAGCTCTTTGTTTTTTCCCTTAAATTCAACACAGCTAATTTCTACTAAATGTCCTTCTCCTCCAAACCGATACCAACCGGGTTCTAGGTTGTGAGTAGATAGATAGACTAAGCAGGTATTTTGAGGCATTTGAACGGCATTTTCCAGAAA
The DNA here is from genome assembly GCA_966675205.1 of uncultured bacterium. Taxonomy (GTDB): domain Bacteria; phylum Cyanobacteriota; class Cyanobacteriia; order Cyanobacteriales; family Coleofasciculaceae; genus JBFLZA01. The sequence continues at coordinate 9,502 of CBKWLJ010000099.1, read as the reverse complement.
TAAACTGCCCTGCTGTTCCGCATCATTAGTATCTTGTTTCCGGACTACTCTCCGTTCATCTTGTTCGAGCCTGGGGTGGAGATGGGGAGAAAATTTCCAAGGACTTTTCTCGACTTTCTTGGGGTTCTTCCAGTCTGCGATCGCTAACCACGTCCCTTTCTCAAATTTATCATTAGGCGCTTCACCTTTTCCATCAAACCACCCTTCTTTTGTCGCATCCCAACTCAGCTTATAACGCAGTTCTCCATTTTTAATCAAATAGGTTAAAGGAGTCGGCACATAAAAGTTTTGTTGCGACTTGACTTCCTTTGTCTTACCCCAAAATGGCCCTGCCAAGTACAAGTTTTGAATGGCATCATTGCCATAATGTGCGGCAAAAATCCCTGAAACTGTTGCAGCACTTGGCGGAAAACTACTCCCCGAACGTCCGACCAAATTTTCTGGGGATAAAAACCGTCCTGCACTGCCATAGAGAAAGCCTAGAGGTTCAATGAGGATGAGATACTTAAACTCAGCGTTAGTTTGTTCGTCCATTGTTATCCGTTAAATAAAATCCAACTTTAGCTAGATTAATGACCCAATTATTAAAAGCTTTTAGCACTTTCATTTCCTGAGTTTCTCGCTCATCTGGCTTGAAACTTTTTGGATCACCTAAAATTCCGGTAAATATCTGTAACTCATGCTCGTTATAACGATTCCACCAGTTATCGCGATTGGCGATAATTTCTTTCCAATCAAAACCAAAGTAAATTTCTATTAAACCGAGTGCAATATCAATGGATTCTTTAGTGAACGCATGACGAGATTCAAGAATCGCTACATCTTGATAAAAATGAGTCCAGTTTTTTCCATGATTGCGGTCTTGATAACTCTCAATTAAATTTTGAGAGGGTTGGGATAAGATCGGCATATTCTTCTTGGCGAATTCTTGCCTGTCTACATCGTCCAATAACCACCAAGGACACACCCATTCTAAATAGTTACCACTATTAAATAAGATGCGAAAAGCAATGCGATCACGCCCCGTCTTTTTGGCGGATTGTTCGGATTCATGGCAATGCTGCAATACATCTCGTTGGGGAACTTGATTACCCGCCCAAACAAAACCCACACTTGCTGAGATTTCTTTCGTTCGGGGTTTTTGCCAAATTCCCGATTTAAAGGTATAAAACCATTGCAAGCACTCAAGGGCAGGAATCTGCTGTTCTGAGTCATAGAGAACGCCTAAAAAATCATCGCCTCCGGCATAAATCATTCGTCCCTTATCTTTTAAATAATGCCGCTGTCTTCTCTTCAGCATTCTGCCCCATTCTCGCATTTCTAGACTAAATTCTTTGATTTTTATTGGTTCCTCTTCTGGGGTTAAGGATTGAAAGTATTTACTCGCCCCATCCCCATCTCCTAAAAACCATCCCGTCCAATATTTTTCATCGTCAGCCTTATCTTTTTTGCGGCTTAATTCCCGGAAAGAGTCAGGTTTAAGTTCTCGAGCAACTTGACTCAATTTCCAACCTGGAATCGTTTGGTTATTTTCAGATTCATCCTCCGACTTTCCTGAACTTTCATCTTCTGTGAACTCTAGTTTTAGTTGTTCGCACAGTCGAAGTCTCAAATCTTCAATGATAGCTTGATGTGTAATCAAGCGTTTAATCAGTTCAAGAATACTGAGTTCTTCTCGCGGATCGATGAAGGAAGACCCATATTCTAAAGTCCGTTCTGTCTTTTCTTCCTCTTTAAGTTTTAACTGATTGATTTGAATGAAAGATTCTCCTAATGTTTGGCTGAGGAGTTTATAAAAAGCCCGAACAGTTTGTCTTTCTTCCTGGTAGTTATAATTACGTGGATCGACTTTGCAGACTTGCGTTCTCTTTTTTTGATAATCAGGGTCACTTGGATTGAGTTTAGGGCCTAAGTAGGGATAAGCGATCGCATCTCCACCCGAAAGCGTAGAACTTTCCCCTTGCCAATTAATTCCTGTCCAGTCGCGAGAGTTTTTAACTTGATTAATGCGCTGGCGAACTTGGGTAATACTTTCTCCCGGTTCTCCTGATGCCGAGAAAAATTCCCAAGCATACTTTTTCCAGAGTTGCCAATCTCTGCGCCAACTCTCGTAATACCATTGTTGCTCATTTTCTCCTACATTTTGATAGAGCGGAACATTAGTTTCAATCCAGTCTTGGCAGCTATCCGCTAAAAGTTCCCAGGCTTTGTTAAAATAGGATTGAATCTGTTTTATTTTTTCCTCGGAAATATCTCCTTCCAAGATAATTTGATTGGGCATTCCTTGGGTAACATTGGGAAGTGCAGGAGAGACAACTGAACAGTTGAGCTTGTAAGCTGCCTGACAGATAATCCAAGACAAAAAAGACAGAATATAGGAACTCCCGTATAAGTCCCGTAGTTTGCGTGATTTTTCAATGAAACCCTGTACGGGAGCAAACGTAATTACTGTGTAACATTTTGTGTTCATGAACCAGTCCTATACAACTCAAAATTAGAATTCAAAGTTGAAAATGGAGCACTCGCCGTGAAACGGTATTGGATGGGACATTCTTAGGGAAATAGGGTGTAGGGGGTAGGGGAAGAAGGATTTTCATCGCAATGTTCGTGGGCAATCGCCCGTGAACGGCTGCGCGTGAAAAGAGGGAACTCCTGAACTCCAGAAAGCAGGATTTTCATCTTTGGTTGTGAGCGGAACGCTCATGGAGGTTTCTTGTGTCAATCAGAGGTGCAATATCGCTGCCTGCAAGATTTGATTGCAGATATGCATACTATAAGGAGGATTGGAAAAGCCCTCTTCCAAAATTTTAGACTCATTGCAGCTTAAGGACTTGACCAATCGACACCCAATGAGTAGATGAGTGCACCGACTAGCACAAGAGTTATAGCAGCTAACGGTTGAAAGCGCTCTTTAATTAACTAAATTTTTAGCAAATGCTCGGTTTTATCAATCCCTGTTCCCCATTCCCTGGTGAAGCTACTCAACTCCCACAAAAATAACAACCACAAGTACCTAAATAGTCAGGATTAGCCTTGAGCCAATTCGAGCTAGGAAACTCGTAAATCCAATCCAGACCATTATCCACATCCAGAAAGCCACTGAGCATACTGTGGATGATGCCCACTCCCGTACTTGCACACAGACTATTCAACCAGAATACAGCCGGGTCATCGATACCTTCTACATAACCGACACGCGTCGCTAAATGATTAATCTCGTCTGCGGCAGACTCTAAGGCAGCGCGATGCAAGTTAATGATATTGCCACACATCAGACACCACCCACCCCCAAGCGGCGGTATGGTAACGCGACAATACAGTCGTGGCGTATTATCAGGTTTCATATCGATGTGAGTACCCAGACAAACCAAAGGACGCATATAGGCTAGGGCTAACTCCTGGGCAACTTGTCGAGAGGAGTGATTATCAGTAGCGACGACAATCAAATCAGCCGCCGCGACTTCCTGTTTTGCAGATTCATCGGCAATGGATGCGGGTATGGCTTTCACACAAGAACCCGTGGCGTAGATGCGTTTAATCAGGTGCTTGACATAGTGAACTTTATACCACTGCTGAGTTGCCATGTCCTGAGTGGCAGCAGGCAAGCGATTCAGGTTTACTGATTCTATACGATCGCGATCGATTAATATCCATTTTTTCACCCCTAAACGCCCCAGCAGTTCCGCAAAAATTGCCCCAATGCCCCCACAACCAATTAAAGCAACGGTGAGTTCGCCAAGCTGTTTTTGTACCCCTTCACCAAACGCTTGTTGACGGGCAAACATTAACTCTGTTTCGTTGCCAAAATTCGCTTCTGGGGTGAGTTCAAACCAAGATTGAGTACAGTTAATCCTCTCAAACGACTTTCCTTTTCTGTCCCAAATCCGGAATTGAGAATGTTGCAGTGTTTCGTCAAACACTCCAGAAATTAAACGCGGCTTTTTTTTGAAGTGAGACGAGAGAAACCGAGCGTATTCTGATTCATAAAGGTCATCCACGCCGGAAAATTCTGGCTTGCCGCGTTCAGCATGAGTATGAATGTGAACCACATCCAGTTTTTCCTTTTCCAAAAACGTCTGAAGCAAGTACTGGTGAAATTGCTGTTTCATCACCAATCCATTTGCCGATTGACGTTCGTAACAATCGGGAGAAGGCACAACCCAAGATTGAGGCAGATACCTAATTTTTTGTTTGGATACCTGATGGCGTTTGCAGAATAAGAATCCCATCACTTCTTCATTCGTGGTGCGAGCATCCAGCATAGCCTGGTAAAACTGATGCCACATTTTGGGTGGGATGTGAAGAGAAATTTGAGGAGATTTTTTTGAGTTGTTCATGATTTATTGGGTAATAAAGTGTGTTTTAGGGAGTCAGGAGTCAGGAGTTAGTAGTTAAGAGTTAGGAGTTGGGTGAAGCCCACATCTTGCATCTATTCCCTCACCTGCCAAGGAATTAATTCCTTGGCTCATAGCTCAATTCCTCTGAAGAGGACTAAAATATGCTTAGTTTTGGGATGAATTCAGTCCACTTTAGTGGACTTTTGCTATTAGCCCGGAAATTAATTTCCGGGCGGGTTTTGTAGCTTACTTAATAATTCAGGAGAGGGAAGCAATAATCCCCTTCTGACTTCTGTATCCTGACTTCTGTATTCTGATTCCTGACTCCTGTTAATCATCCGTGTTAATCGCGTGGCGTGCCGTAACAAATAAAGTAGCAAGATTGTGTCCTTGTTCCGGTTTGTTATTAGGACGCCAAGCATTCAGCCATCTATCTCGATTAAATCCACCCCCCAATCCAACGCAGTACCAATACCAGCCTTCATCACTTAAAAAAGGTGCCCCATAGTAACTCTGATGAGTAAAGTGATGGTCGCCCTGTCCTACAGTATTCCAAGGGTAGTTGAGATAGCAGCCAATTGGAGGAAGACGCGGATAATCGGGGGGAAGTAGGAATAAGATATCCGTATTGGAAACTTTAAATTTCTGAGAAGACAATGGCATTCCTTTAACCAGTAGGGCTGTGTATTGAATGTCACCGACAGTTTTATTGCCAACGAGTACATTTTTGGCTACTTTTTCGAGGAGTTTGAGTTCGGTAAGGAGTCTCGCGCAGGGTTGAAAATTGGTTTGACCGCGATTAATTGTTAGAGTCATAATATCTTTTATCCTTTCACGATTTTGGGAACTGTCCAAACTTTAGACCCTTCTTTAAGGGATTCATTCTCTTTTAGGGGTTTAGTACCACCAAACCCTTCTTCCATGACATCATCGTTACCAATTTCTGGTAATTTGGCTCTCAGTTCTTCAACGGTTGCACCATTGGGTAAGTTCACTAATTTGCCGTTGACAATTGCTCTCATTGTCGGCTCCTTAATCGGGGTTGAATGAATTGGGTTAAAGGGTTGTGCGTTAACAGATTTCGGTTCGTTACCTGGAGGGGGTTGAGGCGATCGCCACTTGGGGATACGCTGGAAAAATGCTCTCATTGCTCTCTGTTTAAGGAGGTTTAAATGAACAAGAATTAAGGGGGTTAAAACGAATGGCACTGACTTAAGCGTTCGTAGTAAGCGCTTCAGAGCGCTTCTGGCACTAAAGTGCCAACTACAAACCTATGTTATTTCAGTGGCATTTGGGTTAAAACAATTCACAATTCAAAATTATTTTTCTTGTTTTTGGATTTTGAATTGTGAATTTAAAACAGGTTGCTGACTAACGGCTTACACCTGTTCTCAATGATGAGATTGCCACATTTTGATCGGCGATTTTCGTTGGGGTTGTGGTTGGATTAAAACCTAGCCAAACCAACCAACTCGATAAACCTATCGCTGTCAAAACAGTTGTGGATAGCAGACAGCTATAAATTCGTTCTAGCTTTTGCAACGATTTTTGCACGGAAACCATCTGCTTGGAAGAGTCTGTTTGCGCTTTTTCATTCATCGTGGTCATTTGTCGTTCCAATTGTTCAAACTGTTGCGTGAGATGTTCGATTTTTTGCTGGAGTTTATCTAATTCGGATATCTCTTCAGCGATTAACTTACCATTGAATGTCTGCATGATTTTCCTGGGATGAATTGATGTCAGTTTAGAAACAATAGAGCGGTAGGTGAGAAGGTCACGAGATAAAATGTTCATGGTTTTTAGAGATGGCAAAGTTTCTTGTTCTTGTTTAATTAAAGACATTGGTGTGACCAATTCTGTGAAAGGTTTGCTGGTTATTTTGCGGGTCAAAGCTATCAAAAATTTCAATTAAATCGACAATGCTACTGGCAGCAACTTTGAGGTCGTTGCCGAGGGATTGTTCGACGGAAGCGACTTCGACGCGCATTCCCCGCCTCCTTAGTTTTTCGGCGAGATAGGCAAAGTCAGAGTCTCCGGTGACTAAGACAACGATATCGGGGCGAACTTCTAAGGCGAGTTCAATGGCATCCATTGCCATGACGATATCAATGTTGGTTTCGTAGTCATCGCCTTTGGTTTTGCCTTCTTTTTGCACGACTAAAAACCCGTTGCTTTTTGCCCAATAGATGAATTTTTCTTTGGTTTTTCGTTGTTCTTCAAAGCGCTCTCGGGCTGGTGGTAATCCAACGTAAATCACCATTTCAATCAGTTCTCGACCTTCTCTGGGGTCGGCGAGGTAGTCACGAAGTTTCTGCCAGTCCAATCTGCGGTTAAAGCTTTGTGCAGCTAAGAAGGTATTGTCGCTATCGGCAAGAATGAGTACTCGACGATTGGTTCCCATAGATGTTTGGAATCCTTTTCTTTTTCGTTAGTTGTATTAAAAATCAAGGGTGGAAAAGGGGTTTTCTTGAATTGTCTTCGTAGGTGAGTGGGGCACTAATAAAGAGAAAGGGTGGGGATTACCCACCCTAGTCATGTGTTTTGCTTTTGAGGTTTCAACTTTAATCCGATTTAACCCAGTTGGTAGATCATGTTAATTACACCAGCGCGTAAGTAACTGATATGAACTGCCTTTACGATATGCAATTTGTAAGCACGGCAGCTTATAACTTGCTATGCGCTTTGCTCCTGTTCAATTGGAGTCAGATGAATAACTAGGCGATGATTGAGAGCACGAGCGATTTTTTGCAACATAGAAAGTGAATGTCCCTCGTAATCAGCATCTTCTAGTCGTGCGATTACAGGTTGTTTCGTACCAACAAGTTCAGCAAGCTGTTTCTGCGTTAAGCCTGAAGACGTTCTAGCTTCGTAAATGAGCTGTGCTACAAGAGCATTGATGGATGCTTGGGCGACCATTGCTTCCAGTTTCGGGTCAGTACGAGTTATCTTATCGATTATTTTTACCGCATCATTCGTCTTTGGCATCTTCTTCTTCCTCTACATAGGTGTGACTTTCTGGGTTGGCTTCAAATGAATGCTTTCGCTTTATTGCCCGCTCAATATCGATTGCTGGTACTGCTGCTTGTTCTTTGGTAATAGCATGTGCAAGAATCGCCAAGTTCTGCCCATGAAAAAAGTACAAGATACGATACTGTGTGTTCCGATGCTTTGCCCTCAGTTCATAAATGCCGTCCTGTAAGTAATCTGCCGCAGGACGACGTAACTCGTATCCTGCTTCAGCAAGCAATTTGATTCGAGCAACACAGTTTGCATATCCTTTGGGGTCTTCTTTTAGCAGTTGCTTGAGCCATTCAAGAACAGGAGCTTCTCCATCCTTTTCTTGATAGAAAACAAGACGAGTTTCAGGCACACTACATCCTTTCACTATATCAATATTGTTATATTACGTCAATGAAGGTGTTAATTCGAGATCGCTTCATGCTGCCCCTTTGAGGTAATCGCTTTTGGCACTGATCTTGGGGCGATCGCACTCGGTATCCTGTTTGCCTCTCTCGCAAGGTAAAAAATCCCGATTTCTCTGGCGAAACCGGGATTCTCATTTCAACTAATCCGATGTAAATACTACTAACCTACTAATTCTCCGCCACAAGAACAAGATTTACTTACACAGCGATAGCAATAGACGTTACGGCATTCGACACATATTGATAAGTTTTCTAGTTTGTAAGTTTCACTGCAACCACTACAATAGTCTCGCTGGCGAAGCATTTTATCGTAATTGTCATCTCCAAATGCTTGGAAATTTGCTTTGCCAAAGCTTATGATGTCTTGGCTGAATTCTTCTGTTTTTCGAGCTGCGCTTTGAGACCATAAGCAAGCACACAAGCGATCGTACTCATTCGGAAACACTGCTGTCTCGCTTTTTTCGCTATTTATCCATTCAGTCATTTTAGCTTCAAAGCGTTCTCTAAATTTTGGCATTGCCAGACCTCATAAGTAAATAAAACCTGATTAATTCCAATTGAACCCAATCGGTAGGGGCAACGACTGGTTCCCAAGGGCAAAACGTCAATGCGGGTAACAGGTTTCCAACTAATCCGATTTAACCCAATCGGTAGGGCATAGTCTTCACCTGCAAAAAGTTACACGAAGAAGGACAGTTTCCAACTAATCCGATTTAACCCAATCGGTAGGGACTTCGGTTTTTCTGCTAAATCAGTTGAGGCAGCGCGTTTCCAACTAATCCGATTTAACCCAATCGGTAGGGCCAAATAATCAGCCTCCCGCCGACGGGAATCGTTACAGTTTCCAACTAATCCGATTTAACCCAATCGGTAGGGGAACGAACTGGGGATTTCCTTAGACCAAGCCCAACGTTTCCAACTAATCCGATTTAACCCAATCGGTAGGGCATGTCTGACAAAGATAAAGATAAGTCCAAAAAAGTTTCCAACTAATCCGATTTAACCCAATCGGTAGGGGAGGTTTTTGCATTTGTTGCTTCTGTTTTTATGGCAGAAGAGTTTCCAACTAATCCGATTTAACCCAATCGGTAGGGGTACAAGATGTCGTCAATCGGGCAATGGCTTTAGTTTCCAACTAATCCGATTTAACCCAATCGGTAGGGAAAGGCTCTCCCTTCTTCGTGGTAGGCGATGTAGATGTTTCCAACTAATCCGATTTAACCCAATCGGTAGGGCCACCAATCACGATTGGTGGTGGCGGAGGTTTAAGGTTTCCAACTAATCCGATTTAACCCAATCGGTAGGGTTCAACTTTTGACAGCTCCTGCTGCCAAAGCCCAACAGTTTCCAACTAATCCGATTTAACCCAATCGGTAGGGCTTCTTCCGTTTTAACTTCCAACGATCTTTTGTCGTTTCCAACTAATCCGATTTAACCCAATCGGTAGGGTGTCAGCACCATCATAACCACGGCCTCCCGTGGTCAAGTTTCCAACTAATCCGATTTAACCCAATCGGTAGGGGAGAGTGAAGTACCAAGTTGAGGTTTTACTATGGCAAAGTTTCCAACTAATCCGATTTAACCCAATCGGTAGGGCAAATGGCGGTACTCTGTTCCTCGAGACGTCGAACGTTTCCAACTAATCCGATTTAACCCAATCGGTAGGGGTGACGGTATTCAGCATCATTAGACCTGTCCGAAATATAATCTGCACGCCAAAAAAATGGTAGAACAGTCTTT
>CBKWLJ010000098.1:0-22134 GCA_966675205.1 uncultured bacterium | reverse complement strand
CAATTTGAAGACCGTTCCAATGAATAGTCTTTAGTCAATCAATCATAGTCTTTAGTTTTTAACTAATGCTTAATGACTAATGACCCATGCTTAATGACCCATGACTAGTAACTAACCATGTTAAGTCCTAGAAGAACAAAATTCCGGAAACAGCAACGTGGGCGGATGACCGGAATCGCGACTCGCGGTAACAACATCAACTTTGGTGATTTTGGATTACAAGCGACAGAACCCTGCTGGATTACAGCGCGTCAAATCGAAGCTAGCCGTCGGGCGATGACTCGTTATATCCGCCGGGGTGGAAAAATCTGGATTCGTGTTTTTCCGGATAAACCCGTCACTCAGCGTGCAGCGGAAACTCGTATGGGTTCTGGTAAAGGCTCACCCGAATTTTGGGTAGCAGTTGTCAAACCAGGTCGGATTCTTTTTGAAATCGCTGGTGTTCCAGAAGCAACGGCCCGTGAAGCAATGCGCCTAGCGGCTAACAAATTGCCGATCAAAACGAAGTTCATTACCCGCGAAGGGGAACAGGTGTAAAGTATGCCTCTGCCTAAAATCGAAGATGCCAGAAAGATGAGCGATCAGGAGCTGGCTGATGCAATTTTAGCGGCAAAGCGCGAATTATTTGAGTTGCGCCTGCAACAGGCAACCCGACGCTTAGAAAAGCCGCATCAATTTAAGCACGTTAAACATCGCATTGGTCAAATGATGACCGTGATTCGGGAACGAGAACTTGCTACTGCACAGACTGCTCAAGAAGCATCCGCTGAAGCGAACGCACCACAACCCGATACAACACAGGAGTAGAGTCTGATGGCAATTAAAGAAAGAGTCGGTGTGGTTGTCAGCGACAAAATGAATAAAACGGTCGTGGTTGCCGTTGAAAACCGCTCTCCCCACCCCAAGTACGGCAAGATTGTTGTGCGAACCAAGCGATACAAAGCTCACGACGAAGAAAATCAGTGCAAAGAGGGCGATCGCGTTCGGATTCAAGAAAGTCGGCCCCTCAGTCGCACAAAGCGCTGGCAGGTTATTGAAATCCTCACGAATGCCTCTCAATCCTAAAAAAAATGTTGTTAGTTTTTAGTGTTTGGAGAACTAACAACAAGCTACCCAACACCTAACGACTAACAACCAATAGGAGAAACCCCATGATTCAACAACAGACTTACCTGAATGTCGCTGACAACAGCGGTGCTCGCAAACTCATGTGCATTCGCGTCTTGGGCGCAGGAAATCGGCGTTACGGTGGTGTAGGTGATGTGATCATTGCCGTTGTTAAAGACGCCATCCCCAATATGGCAGTCAAAAAGTCCGATGTTGTTAGGGCTGTGATTGTACGGACTCGTCACGGCATGCGTCGGGAAAGCGGTATGAGTATTCGCTTTGACGATAACGCTGCTGTGATTATCAACGCGGATGGCAACCCAAAAGGAACCCGTGTTTTTGGTCCCGTGGCGCGGGAACTGCGCGATAAAAACTACACGAAAATTGTTTCTCTGGCTCCGGAGGTAATTTAATGGCAAGTACAAGCAAGCGGGCGACCAAGACTCCAGTAGTGCGTCATAAAATGCACGTCAAAAAAGGTGACACTGTTCAAATTATTGCAGGTCGCGATAAAGGCAAAGTTGGAGAAATATTGCGGGCAATCCCTAAAACTAGCAAAGTGATTGTCAAAGGGGTTAACGTCAGAACCAAGCACGTTAAACCCCAGCAAGAAGGAGAGACGGGGCAAATTGTCACCTACGAAGCTCCTATTCACAGCTCTAACGTAATGCTCTATTCCACTAAACAAAAGGTTGCTAGCCGCGTTTGCTACACCTTTACGGAGGAAGGACGTAAAGTGCGGATGCTCAAAAAAACAGGTGAAATTATTGATTAATTAATCATAATTCCTGAACTTGTAATTGCATGAGCAATGACTAACAATCATTTCCCTGACCAAGCCCAGGGTAAAAAGGACAAAAACCATGGCACAACGATTGAAAAATATCTATCAAGAAACAATAGTCCCAAAGCTTAAAGAGCAATTTGGTTACACAAACATCCATCAAATTCCCAAGGTCGAGAAAGTAACGGTCAACCGGGGATTGGGAGAGGCATCCCAAAATGCTAAGGCGTTGGAATCTTCTTTGAGTGAACTGGCAATCATTACAGGTCAAAAGCCTGTAGTAACACGAGCTAAAAAAGCGATCGCTGGTTTTAAAATCCGCCAAGGAATGCCTGTTGGTGTCATGGTTACCCTACGGGGAGACCGTATGTATGCATTTCTTGATCGATTGATTAACTTAGCACTGCCTAGAATTCGTGACTTTCGCGGTATCAGTCCCAAAAGCTTCGATGGTCGTGGTAACTATACCCTGGGTATTCGAGAGCAACTGATCTTTCCCGAAGTAGACTACGACAGCATCGATCAAATTCGCGGCATGGATATTTCAATCATTACAACAGCCAACACGGATGAGGAAGGCCGCGCCTTACTCAAAGAAATGGGTATGCCTTTCCGGGAGAGCTAACGCTGAAAGTATAGGAAGGAACTAATGGCGGCAAACGACACAATTGCAGATATGCTGACCCGCATTCGGAATGCTTGCATGGTACGGCATCAAACAACAAATGTCCCATCAACAAAAATGACGCGCAGTATTGCCAAAGTCCTCAAAGAGGAAGGCTTTATTGCTGACTATGAGGAAGTTGGTGAGGGCGTCAAGAAATACTTAGTGGTTTCACTCAAATATAAAGGTAAGAACCGCCAACCCATTATCACAGCCATGAAACGGGTGAGTAAGCCGGGTCTAAGAGTTTACAAAAACTGTAAAGAACTACCAAGAGTACTCGGCGGTATTGGCATTGCCATCATCTCTACTTCCAGTGGCATCATGACTGACCGGGAAGCAAGGCGTCAGGGAATTGGCGGCGAAGTACTGTGCTACGTGTGGTAGAAATTCAGACGCCAAAAACCAACCAGTAGAATTTTTTCTAACTTGGAGTATTTGGCATTTGAATTAAAAGATGCTTAAGGAGGATTAAGTCATGTCGCGGATTGGCAAACGCCCTATAGAAGTCCCTGGTAAAGTAACCGTGACAATTGAAGGTCAACAGGTTGCCGTTAAAGGTCCCAAAGGAGAACTGACACGAGTTCTGCCCGAACAAATCAAAGTTGAGCAAGACGGTTCAACCTTGAAAGTGTTGCGGCGAGATGAGTCCAGAGCGGCTCGTGAACGCCACGGACTAGCTCGCACCTTGGTCGCCAATATGGTAGAAGGAGTCTCCCAAGGCTTTCAAAGACGCTTGGAGATCCAGGGCGTCGGTTATCGAGCACAGGTTCAAGGACGTAACCTGATTTTAAACGTGGGTTACAGTAAACCGGTGGAAATTGTTCCGCCAGACGGCATTCAAGTAGCCGTTGAAAACAACACTAACGTCATCGTTAGTGGAATTAATAAAGAGATTGTGGGCAACACCGCTGCTCGAATTCGCGCTGTCCGTCCACCAGAAGTTTACAAGGGTAAAGGCATTCGTTATGCCGGTGAAATGGTCAGACGTAAAGCTGGTAAAGCAGGTAAGAAGTAAAAATGAAGCTTAGTCGTAGAGAATCGGTTCGACGCAGGCACGGGCGTGTTCGCCGGAAAGTCCAAGGCACCGCTGAGCGCCCCAGATTAGCGGTCTTTCGCTCTAATGAACACATCTATGTACAGGTTATCGATGATGATCAGCAACATACTCTAGCCGCCGCTTCCACTTTAGAGCCTACATTAAAGTCGGAACTTAAGTCGGGAGCCACCTGTGAGGCTTCTGCTGTTGTTGGTAAATTAATTGCTCAACGAGCAATAGAAAAAGGAATCACCAAGGTTGTTTTTGATCGAGGTGGAAACCTCTATCACGGCCGAGTCGCTGCTTTAGCCGAAGCTGCTCGTGAAGCTGGGTTAGACTTTTAGAAAATGCTCTCGAAAGTCTAAAGGTGTGAAGGATGAAGGAAAAAAGAAGCTAAGTACTAAGCGACTTCACCTAATGGGAACGCAGTTTAGTCAACATCAAAATTGAATTGAGACTTTCTTCATACTTCATGCTTTTGTAATTGTTCAGGATAAAACTATGGCAACTCGTCGAAAAAGTAACCGTACCAAAGAAAAAGAATCTGCCTGGCAAGAACGAGTCATTCAAATCCGTCGTGTTAGTAAGGTGGTTAAAGGCGGTAAGAAACTCAGCTTCCGAGCGATCGTTGTTGTTGGCAATGAACGGGGTCAAGTTGGTGTTGGTGTTGGCAAAGCTAGTGATGTCATTGGGGCAGTTCGGAAGGGAGTCGCTGATGGCAAAAAGCAACTCATTGATGTTCCCCTAACCAAGTCAAATTCCATTCCCCACCCCTCAAATGGCACAGCCGTTGGGGCAAAAGTGATGATGCGACCTGCTGCACCTGGAACAGGTGTAATTGCTGGTGGCGCTGTTCGTACCGTATTGGAATTGGCTGGAGTACGCAATATCCTGGCCAAGCAACTCGGCTCTAACAATCCATTAAACAATGCTAGAGCCGCTGTTAACGCTTTAGACTCTCTGCGTACTTTTGCGGAAGTGGCAGAGGAACGGGACGTTCCTATCGAGCGTCTTTACGTTTAGAGAAAGTTGTAAGTTGCAAGGTTCGCAGGTTGCTTGGTTAACAGATTTAAGCATTGATTGTGATGCCTTCAACTGCAACTCTTAAAACGTACCACTTTGCTACTTTTCTCACTTCTTAGGCAAAAAAAGCATCTCAACATCAAGATCGTGAGCTGTTATTTGTTTTCAAAAACATTACCGCCGATGCCTAGGAAAAATTGTCAACTTCTGACTTATAACTAAGTATTTTTCTTATGAGAATCAATGATGCAGTCCCTCAAAAAGGGTCTAAAAAGCGCAAACGCCGCCTGGGACGAGGCATTTCTGCTGGTCAAGGTGCTAGCGCTGGTAAAGGGATGCGAGGTCAAAAATCAAGATCAGGTGGGAGTACGCGACCTGGCTTTGAAGGGGGTCAGATGCCTTTGTATCGCCGTATCCCTAAGTTAAAACACTTTACTGTTATCAATCCTAAACATTACACTACGATTAACGTGGGTAAGCTAGCGTCACTTCCTGCCAATACAGAGGTGACTTTAGCCTCGTTAATCGAGGCAGGTATTGTCACCACCAATGATGGGCCGTTAAAACTCCTCGGTGATGGAGAACTGAACGTATCCCTGAATGTCAAAGCCGCTGCCTTCACGGCGGGCGCTCGTCAAAAAATTGAGGCGGCTGGTGGGAGCTGTGAAGTCATAGAGGCGTAAAGGCAGGACTTGTTCCTGTCTTGGCGTGCTTGCACACCCCATATCCTACAGAGGTAGCCCTTTATGGTCGTTAGTCGAGACAAAGCTCCAACTGCTCAAGAAACTTTTTTGCAGATGGCACAAGCTGCTGGTCTTAGGGGCCGGCTACTTGTCACTGTCGGGTTGTTGATTTTAGCCCGCTTCGGCGTATTCTTGCCCATACCGGGAATTAATCGGGAAGCGTTTTCAGAAGCTATCCAAAACAACTCAGTTCTGGGATTTTTGGATATTTTTGTGGGAGGCGGTATCTCCGCTGTAGGGATTTTTGCCTTGGGAATTTTGCCCTATATTAACGCATCAATCATCTTACAGTTACTTACTGCCGCCATTCCTTCTTTAGAAAACTTACAGAAAAATGAAGGGGAAGCTGGGCGTCGTAAAATCTCCCAAATTACTCGTTACGTGGCTGCGGGCTGGGCAATCATTCAAAGTGTCGGGATTACCGTAGGATTGCTTCAACCTTATGCCACTACTGGGGGACCAGCATTTATTGCAGAAACCGCTCTGGCACTCACAGCAGGCTCCATGTTTGTGATGTGGCTGTCGGAACTAATTACCGAAAGGGGAATTGGTAACGGCGCTTCTCTGTTGATTTTTGTTAATATTGTCGCCGTCCTTCCTCGAACTTTGGGGCAAACCATTGAATTTGCTCAAACGGGGGGACGAGAAAACGTGGGCAAGGTCGTTATCCTTTTGCTAGTTTTTCTCGTCATGGTTATTGGAATTGTCTTTGTTCAAGAAGGAACACGACGGATTCCCATTATTTCTGCAAGGCGTCAAGTTGGTCGTCGGCTCTATCGGGAACGGACAAGTTACCTGCCATTGCGGCTCAATCAGGGGGGCGTTATGCCCATTATCTTTGCCTCTGCCGTATTGATTCTGCCAGCCTCTCTGGCTCAATTTACTCAGGCAGGTGCTACGGGGAATGGATTTTTAGCGCCAGTTAATCAGGCTTTGGTTCAGGTTTCCAATTACTTGAGTCCTAACGGTCCGACTCCTTGGTTGTATGTATTGGTTTACTTACTTTTGATCGTGTTTTTCAGCTACTTCTACGCTTCACTGATTGTGAATCCAGTGGATATGGCGCAGAATCTGAAAAAGATGGGAGCAAGTATTCCTGGTATTCGCCCTGGACGTGCAACTAGTGAATATGTAGAGCGCGTATTGAACCGACTGACATTTTTGGGAGCTATTTTCCTGGGTCTGGTCGCAGTTGTGCCAACGGCAGTGGAAAGTGCAACGGGTGTGACGACGCTTAGAGGTCTGGGGGCTACATCATTGCTCATTTTGGTGGGTGTAGCAATTGACACTGCTAAGCAAATCCAAACCTACGTGATTTCCCAGCGCTACGAAGGCATGGTTAAACAGTAGGAGAACTGAGGGTGTAAAAGAGCAATTAGTTCTGATGCAAAGTTCCAAAACCCTGAGGCTTTTAACGGTTTCAAGTAGGGATTGCTACTGGGTCATTCAAGCTAATTGCTCAAACTCATTGTTAAAAGGTAATGACAAGATTAGTTTTTTTAGGACCGCCAGGAGCAGGGAAAGGCACTCAAGCGAAAATTTTAGCTGAGTTGCTGGGTATTCCTCATATCTCAACCGGGGATATTTTACGCAGCGCGATCGCTCAAAATACACCTTTAGGACAAAAAGCTCAGTCTTATGTAACAAAAGGTGAGTTAGTACCTGATGAGTTACTGCTCGATTTAATCCGCGACCGCCTTCAGCAACCCGATGCCGAGAAGGGGTGGATTTTAGACGGTTTTCCTCGGAATGTTAACCAAGCATCTTTCTTAGAGCAACTGCTCCAAGAACTCCACCAAAAAGTTGATTATGCTGTCAATTTAGAAGTTCCAGATGAGGTACTCATATCTCGCCTACTGGAACGGGGACGCCAAGACGATGATCAAGACATCATTCGCAGACGCTTAGACATCTATCACCAAGAGACAATCCCACTGATTGGTTTTTACAACGAACGTTCTTCTTTAAAAGCCATCAATGGTGATCGCACCATGGCAGATGTAACTGAGTCGCTTAAACACCTGGTCAGTTCCTGAACAATTTGGCAATAACTACTAAGACTGGCTCCCGGAGTCAGTCCTACTCTTCAAAATTTCCAGGGATATGAGCAGCTCAGCCGCTGAACAGACATTTTTGATAAAATATGTTAAGACTCCCTGGACAAATATCTAAAAGTCTGGAGGGTATATGAGAAATTGGTGTTAATATTGAGGGTTAAAACCATTGGCTAAACAAGACTTAATTGAAATGGAAGGCACGGTGACTGAGTCCCTGCCCAATGCCATGTTCCGGGTCGATCTGGACAATGGCTTCAATGTACTGGCTCACATTTCCGGAAAAATCCGGCGAAATTACATCAAAATCTTGCCTGGCGATCGCGTTAAAGTTGAACTTACCCCTTATGACCTAAGCAAAGGTCGCATCACTTATCGCCTCCGCAAGAAGTAAACTATAACTAAAGTTTATCTTTAGAACAAAAGAGTTAAAGAATATTGCTTAACAACTATATCTAAAAAATGATACAATGTTAAGCTTGCAGTGTGACTGGAAATAAGCATGAAAGTTAGAGCATAAGTCAAGAAAATTTGTGAAAAATGCCGTGTCATCCGTCGTCGCGGTCGAGTGATGGTGATTTGCCAAAATCCCAAGCATAAACAACGTCAAGGATAGCCGATAGGCTCTTAAGTTTCATTTTTAGCACAAAACCAACAAATAGGGAGAGAAAAGCGTGGCACGGATTGCCGGTGTAGACCTTCCTCGTGATAAGCGTGTGGAAATAGGTCTGACCTACATCTATGGAGTCGGTCTATCGCGGTCTAAAGAAATTTTGGCAGCAACAGGGATCAACCCTGATACAAGAGTAAAAGATCTCAGCGACGCTGAAGTTGCAGCTCTGCGAGCTAACGTCGAAAGCAACTATCAGGTAGAAGGAGATCTCAGGCGCTGGGAGTCTATGAACATCAAGCGCTTGATTGATATTGGTACTTATCGGGGACGTCGTCACCGTCAAGGGCTACCCGTCAGGGGTCAGCGAACTCGCACCAACGCCAGAACCCGTAGAGGACGGCGTATTGCCGTAGCTGGGAAGAAGAAACCGCCTGCTAAGAAGTAATCCAATTATTCAGTTAAATTATCACAAATAATGTAGAGCGACATGGCCCGACCAACAAAGAAAACAGGTGCAAAAAAGCAAAAGCGTAACGTACCTAATGGAGTAGCTTATATCCAATCCACTTTCAACAACACGATCGTGACAATTACAGACGCCAGAGGCGATGTAGTGTCTTGGGCTTCGGCTGGATCAAGTGGATTTAAGGGAGCAAAAAAAGGAACTCCTTTCGCCGCTCAGACAGCCGCTGATAATGCTGCGCGTCGAGCCATGGACCAGGGAATGCGCCAAATTGAGGTGATGGTCAGTGGTCCGGGAGCGGGTCGCGAAACTGCGATTCGAGCGATTCAAGGGGCAGGACTGGAAATTACTCTGATTCGGGATGTGACACCTATTCCCCATAACGGCTGCCGCCCGCCCAAACGGCGTCGAGTCTAATCGACAATCTGTTGGTGTCAGAGTATTGAGGAGTGTCAGCTGGTAAGTGATTGGTGAAAAACACTTGACCTGCTGGTGCTTCGCTCGTTTTGTATATTGCACCTGGCGAAGAAAGTCGGGAGCAACAGATTAAGAAAGCGCGATCGCAGTGCTTTCTTTTGGGTCTTATGAATAAGGGAGGTTACTCCGTGGCGCAGTTTTCGATTGAGTGTGTAGAGTCTAAAACACTGAAGAATCAGAGTCAATATAGCAAGTTTGTCCTGGAGCCTCTCGAACGCGGTCAAGGTACAACGGTTGGCAATGCTTTAAGACGGGTTCTCCTGTCAAATCTGGAAGGAGCTGCCGTGACGGCCGTCCGGATTGCTGGAGTCAATCACGAATTTGCCACCATTGAAGGAGTGCGCGAAGATGTTCTGGAAATCCTCCTGAACATGAAGGAGGTGGTTCTCAAAAGCTATACATCTGCGCCTCAGATTGGTCGGGTGATGATCACAGGACCAGCAACTGTAAGAGCAGCCCAGTTCGACTTACCTTCTGAAGTAGAAATTGTCGATCCAGGTCAGTATATTGCCACTCTGGCTGAGGGAGCAAGGCTAGAAATAGAGTTCCGAATTGAAAAAGGAAAAGGATATCGTTCGGTAGAGCGAGGACGGGATGACGCCTCTTCGGTAGACTTTCTTCAAATTGACGCGGTGTTTATGCCGGTCAGCAAGGTCAATTACAGCGTTGAAGATGTCCGTGTTGACGGTGCCTTGGAAAAAGACCGTTTAATTTTGGAAATCTGGACGAATGGAAGTTTGACCCCTCAAGAAGCACTGAGTCAAGCCGCCAGCATTTTAGTCGATCTGTTTATTCCGTTGAAAGACTTCAACTTTGAGTCGATCAAGGATGAATATCCGGATAATGAAGATCCCACTAGCCAAATCCCCATTGAAGAATTGCAGCTCTCAGTGCGGGCTTATAACTGTTTGAAACGAGCACAGATTAACTCAGTAGCTGACTTGCTAGATTACAGCCAGGAAGATCTATTGGAAATTAAAAACTTTGGCCAAAAGTCGGCTGAAGAAGTAATTGAAGCGTTGCAACGACGATTGGGGATTACATTGCCCCAAGAGAAAACAGCAAAACCAAGCTAATGGTTGTTTGGTCTTCGGTACACTGAACCGTTGGACAATTAGCTGCTAGCCTTTTTTTGGGAGTGTATAGGAAGAAAAGAAAATGCGTCACCAATGTCGTGTGCCAAAACTCGGAAAGCCAGCGGATCAACGTAAGGCTCTGTTGAGAAGTTTGGCAACTGAACTCATTCGTCATGGTCGAATCACCACCACTAAAGTGCGGGCAAAAGCGGTTCGCGCCGAAGTGGAAAAAATGATTACCCTGGCAAAGGATGGCTCCTTAGCTGCTCGGCGTCAGGCATTAGGCTATCTCTACGACAAGCAGTTAGTTCATGCTCTGTTTGAGGGAGTCAAAGATCGTTATGGCGATCGCAACGGCGGATATACCCGTATCCTAAGAACGGTGCCTCGTCGTGGGGATAATGCCGAAATGGCAATTATTGAGCTGGTGTGATCAATCGTTGAAGGGTAAAAAGGTTGAAGGTTGAAGGTTCAAACAACGAGTTGAAGTCTAAAGGGTTGAATGGCAGTGATGCATCTAGTGATGCGATTGCTGGCGCTCTTAACCTCAATCAGGCTTTCCTAACCAACCAAGAGGATGAAATCTGCAACCTGCCAACCTCTAACCCGCAACCCGACTCTCAGCGAATTGCTCTAGTGATTCAATACCTGGGTACCCATTTTTATGGGTGGCAGCGACAGCCTAAGCATCGTACTGTACAAGAGGAACTGGAAAAAGTTATCTCTCAAGTGCAGCAGCGCTTTGTGACCGTTCATGCAGCAGGTCGCACAGATACAGGCGTACACGCAGCAGCTCAGGTGGCTCACTTTAATGCGACAGGCCCCATTCCCGCCCATCGCTGGGCGGATGTTCTCAACAGCCGACTACCAGAGGACATTTTAATTCGGGCATCTGCATCGGTGCCACCCAATTGGCACGCTCGTTTTAGTGCGAATTGGCGTCGCTATCGATACACCCTCTATACGGATGCCCGTCCTAACTTGTTCGTGCGACCCTTTAGTTGGCATTATTATTATGCGCCCCTGAATGAATCATTGATTCAGGCCGCTTTAAACCCCCTGATCGGTAGGCACCACCTGGCGGCATTTCACCGCGCTAATTCAGGGCGATCGCATTCTTGGGTAGATGTCCAAGCGGCAGAATGTTATCGGAATGGGCCGTTTATTCATATAGAGATTCAGGCTAACGGATTTTTGTATGGCATGGTGCGGCTCTTGGTGGGAATGCTGGTAAAAGTCGGCAAAGGGGATATAGACCCAAAAGAATTTACTGAACTTTGGGTTAACCAGCGACGGGAAAAAGTCAAATACTCGGCTCCGGCAAAGGGGCTGTGTTTACTGCGCGTCGGCTACCCAGACTCACCTTTTCCCCCAGCAGTTTGGTTTGATGCACAGCCCAAGTTTGTCTTACCCACCTTCACTCCAGCCGAATACTGCCTCAATTGAGGAATTGAAGGTTGCTCCCTAACAAAGATTTCCGATGGCAAGAGCCTTCCTGGGAAAACGTTAAGGTTCTAACCTTTAACCCAACTGTTAACCTTCAATAGAAAATAGACCGATGGAAAAAACTTACCTTCCCCCTCAGGCTTCCCTAGAACCCAAGTGGTACCTTATAGATGCTACAGACCAACGTCTAGGACGCTTGGCAACTGAGATTGCTATGATTCTCCGAGGAAAAAATAAACCAACTTTTACCCCTCACATGGATACGGGTGACTTTGTCATCGTTGTCAATGCGGAAAAAGTAGCTGTCACGGGCAAAAAACGCTCTCAAAAACTTTATAGACGTCATTCAGGTCGCCCTGGCGGGATGAAAACAGAGACCTTTGCTAAATTGCAAGCGCGTCTCCCTGAGCGAATTATTGAACAAGCCGTCAAGGGAATGCTGCCCAAAAACTCTCTTGGTCGCCAACTGTTCACCAAACTGAAAGTTTACGCTGGTGATACTCATCCCCATCAAGCGCAAAAGCCCGAATCTTTAACTATTCAGACCATCCCAGGAGGAGATAAATAATGCAAGCCGCAGAAACAAACGATCGCGTCATGTACTGGGGCACAGGTCGTCGCAAATCGTCTATTGCTCGAGTGCGTCTAGTTCCTGGTAGTGGTCAGCTTGTGGTCAATAATCGTCCAGGCAATGATTACTTCCAAAACAATCCCAGCTATCTTGCCCTAATCAAAGCCCCCCTAGAAACCTTGGGTCTAGAAAATGAGTACGATATTTTGGTTAATGCTCATGGGGGTGGATTAACCGGACAAGCTGACTCCATTCGCTTGGGTGTGGCTAGGGCATTGTGTGAACTCGACCCAGAAAACCGATCACCTTTAAAAATTGAAGGTTACTTGACACGCGATCCACGAGCAAAAGAACGTAAGAAATACGGTTTACACAAAGCTCGTAAAGCACCGCAATACTCGAAGCGATAAAAAAGCGTTCAGCGCCTCAGCTCTTAAGCTAAAAAAACAGCTACACCATAGGTACTCACAAAACCCAACTGTCTCTCTGGTGTTCGGAGCTGATGGCTGACTGCTAAAAGCTAAAATGAAAATGGGGTAGAGAAAAGACTAAAGTCAAGGAAAACTATGGCAAAACCTGATATTCATCCAACTTGGTATCCAGAGGCTAAAGTTTATTGCAACGGAGAAGTTGTAATGACGGTTGGCTCTACCAAACCCGAAGTTCATGTAGATGTGTGGTCGGGCAATCATCCCTTCTACACAGGAACCCAAAAAATGATCGACACCGAAGGTCGAGTTGAGCGCTTTATGCGGAAATACGGAATGCTTGATAATTCAGACAAGCAATCGGCATCCAAAGAGAAATAGCTGACCGAGGCTTGCGGTTAAAATCACCCAGTCCTGATAAAGAACTGGGTGGGTATTGTTGTTTGTGAGCCAATAAGCTATTTCAATGGAGCGATCGCACAAGTCATGGCGGAAACATACCTGCTGGAGAAATTACAATCTGTAGAACAAACCTTCAATGAGTTAACGCGGCGTCTAGCTGATCCAGATATTGCTACCGATCCGGTTGAAATGCAACGGGTTACAAAGGCGCGTTCCTCCCTTGAAGAAGTCGTCAATACCTACGACATTTGGAAGACAACTCAGGAGGAGTTGATCGGAGCACGGCAAGTCCTCAAAGAAGCAGGGGGAGACCCAGAGTTGCATGAAATGGCAGCCTTGGAAGTGGACGAGCTCGAACAAAAGCTAGAAGAACTGGAAAATCGCCTGAAAATTTTGCTCCTGCCTCGTGATCCGAATGATGACAAGAACATCATGTTAGAAATTCGGGCCGGTACAGGTGGTGATGAAGCGAGTATCTGGGCTGGCGACTTAGTGCGGATGTACTCGCGCTATGCCGAATCTCAAAAGTGGCGGGTCAAGCTGCTCTCTGAGTCACTGGCAGATATGGGCGGGTTTAAAGAAGCGATTCTGGAAATTCAGGGCGACCAAGTTTACAGTAAGCTGAAGTTTGAAGCAGGTGTCCATCGGGTACAACGGGTACCCGTAACGGAAGCGGGAGGACGAGTTCACACCTCTACTGCTACGGTAGCTGTGATGCCGGAGGTGGATGATGTAGAAGTCCAGATTGACCCGAAGGATATAGAAATGAAAACGGCACGTTCTGGTGGTGCTGGTGGACAGAACGTGAACAAAGTGGAAACAGCCGTTGACCTGATCCACAAGCCTACAGGAATTCGAGTCTTCTGTACGGAAGAGCGAAGTCAGCTACAAAACCGAGAGCGAGCCATGCAGATTCTGCGGGCTAAACTGTACGAGATCAAGCTACAAGAGCAACAACAAGCTGTGCGATCGATGCGGCTATCGCAAGTAGGTACTGGTTCTCGTTCTGAGAAAATCCGAACTTACAACTACAAAGATAATCGTGTCACCGATCACCGATTAGGACAGAATTATTCCCTTAACTCAGTACTCGAAGGTGACATTGAAACCATTATCCAGGCTTGTATTAGCCAAGATCAGCAAGAACGCTTAGAGGAGTTAGCGGCTTCTACTGCTAATAGTGAATCCCTGGCATAATGCCCAGATTGTCCTCATCTAAAGTAAAAAGCCCCGGTAGAGCTACCGGGGCTTGTTTTTTTATGACTCCGCTTCTAGCCGCTTTTCCAAATACTGACCGATCATCTTCTGCTCGCCCGCACGGGAGATAATCGTTTGTCTTGTGCGGTATTTGTCACCAACGAGTTTTAGTTCTTCCTCAAACACAGAACCTTGATATTCAGTTCGCAAGCACAAAGTTTGGGGATTTGTAAAGTAGAACTGAGCTGTAACAGGCTTAGTCGTCGCAAATCCGCGATCGCGATACAGTATATCTCCCAATGCGCCAAACACCGTCGTATCTTCAGACTCCTGACGTCCCGTTTCTGCATTACTGCTGTTCCAGCTCACTAAAGCACCACAGCTTAGAGACATATGGTCAGGAAGATTGTGCAGTCGCTGTAGCTCCAGCAGTTCATCACAGCCTTGCTCCAGAAACCGAATAGTAATTAGGCTAACCACTTCCTTGGTTTTACCATCAGGCAGGGTGTAATAACGGCGTTCAGAGCGCCAGCGACCTTCTGACTTGCGGAAAAACGCTGCAATTAAAGATTCTTCAAGGGTCTGAGCAATAGGTAGGCGTGATGTCACCGATGTTATTCCTCGTGCGAAGGTTATTTCAGGTATAGCTGCACAGAATGTGGCTGTTGCAAGTATTTGTAACTAATCTTAATATAAAACTAGTTTAACCATTCTGACTAGTAATTGAACTCAGCCATTGGAATGAAATTCAGTAATTGCTTAGCAGTAACTCCTGAGCCAGAGCCTTTAAACTATTCTCTTGTCGTGGCTGAGATTAGCTACAAATCTTGTAGACATTAAGTGGAGGGTTTACGGTTATACAGGAAATTTTGACTCTAACTGATGAATTTTTTACAAAAACCTTCCCCTGGTAACTGTATTAAGATTTACAATTATTAGCTGTCCCAATTATTCTTAACTTCTCATCAATTCTTAATCTATAACTAATATTGATTTTTGTATTAAAGATTGTTGATGATTATGTTTACGTAAATATGTAGTTTCCCATAAAAGTTGCCAAGCGGCTAGGGATATAATCGCAGGGAAAGATAGTGCAATTGCGTTTAATAGCTTTCCTTGTTTGAAGGCTGCTAAACTCCAATGTAATTTCATATAATTGCGAATGTCTTGAAGTTTGGGGAGCTTGTTTTGATGCTTGTAATTCACATGAGAGTAGATTTTTTCTTTGATTACGATATTAGTATTAAGCCGTTTTTGAAAAGAAAATTTTTGATTATAAGCACCTGACCAAACAGTTCTATAACCCAGACATTCATTGATGAAAACAGCATCGCCAAATTGGGCAATTTTCACCCAAGAATCAATGTCATCAAAGTTGGCATCTAAACTAGAGTCCCAACCTCCTGTTTTTAGAAAAGCTTCGCGTGAGAAAGCGACTTGAACAGGTGTGCCAAAAGGAACCTGATCGATCAGCATTCCATAATGAATATCCTCTTGGGGAACATAAAAAGCTTTTCCTGGCCCCGTTTTTCTAGTTCTGCTGAGTTCAGCACCATTCGCATCAACTTGAGCGGCTTGGCAAGAGCAAATAACGGCTTGAGGACGTAGTGCGATCGCATTACTCATGACTTCGATACAGTTGGGTGCCAGATAGTCATCATCATCGAGAGGCTTAATCCAATCTCCCGTTGCTCTTGCAACACCTGCATTCACAGATTTTGAGTGACCGAGGTTTTGTAAATTACGATGGTAAACGAGGCGATTGTCACCAGCACTAGCAAGTACTTCACATCGTTCTTGGACATACGCTTGGGTGCCGTCGGTGGAACAATCATCAACAACAACAACTTCACAAGGAATAGTTTGAGCTAAAGCGCTGTCAATTGCACGTTTTAGCAAATTGAGACGATTATAGGTCGTGATCACAATGCTGAATTTCATGGTATTTCTGTCCCTAATTGAGTTGGGTTACTTAAAAATTTGTAATACATACAAGCGTAATTCGTAATTGTCGGACGCTACGGCTCGCTACGCTCTCTTTACGGGGGATGAGAGACCCTTTGGGTGACGTGTACGATTTGAGAAGTCGGAGATTCTAACCCGTCTTTAATTACGAATTACGAATTCATAATTACGAATTATTGTTGACGGATGTCTAGTAATCTAGCGCTTTCGAGAGTGAATCCTAGTAGCGCATCCCCCTATTGGATCAATCAATAGGGGGATTTTTCAATCCCCTGATGGGATGAGCTAGGAGGGTGAAGTGAAAGTTAGGTCGTCAACAGTACTTTAGAAAACTAGAGACCGCAATTTTCCTCTGACTCAATAAGAACACAAGGTAAAGGTCTGCTGCTTTCACGACAACATCCTTACAATGCTCCTGAGGCGGGTTTTACAGACTTTATCAGTTATCTTCGGCTGCCAAGTCCTTGTCACTCCCGCCTCTATTTCTAGACGAGCGTTAGAACGATATATAAAAGGTCAGTTTATCCTCAGAACATCCTTGCCTTAATTGCGTCAGCAGGATTGGTTAAATCAATACTGATATTTCTAAATTTTGCCTAAATCCCCACCGGGAGCGAGGAGTAATAGCTTAAAATAAATATATAAAAAAATATTTTTCTTTACAAGAACCTAATCACCGCTGGGCAGGGGGAGAGTACAGTGAAGGATAAAGTGCCAGACCAAGAACCACCTGAGTTAAATGGCTCGGTTCCTGTGGCAGAGTTTACGCTGAAGGAATCTGATTTAGTCCCCTTGCCGATGCAACAACAGGAGCGAAAATCTCGCAATTGGCTATCAGGTGGACGGGGAGTACTCATTGGTGTAGGAATCGGTGTTGTGCTGGCAGTTGGAGGCACACGCCTGATGGGGTCTCGCTCCACAACTCCTATCCAAGCACCTTCCCCTATTGCCTCTAGTCCATCGACCTCTGCCCAAAGTGTCACTGTCGCAACAGTAGAAACTTCTTCCGTTAACCGCACCTTAGAAGCCACGGGCAGTGTTGCCGCCTATGAAATGATTCCGGTATCTGCTCAGGCTACAGGATTACAAATTAAGGAAATCCTATTAGACCGGGGGGATTTTGTCAAAGCTGGACAGCTCATGGCACGCTTGGATGATTCTGTTCTTCAAGCCCAATTGACACAAGCCAAGGCATCAGCAGCACAAGCTGAAGCTCGTTTGGCAGAACTGAAGACGGGGACAAGAAAAGAGGAGATTGCTCAAGCTGAAGCCCGCTTGGAGCAAACCAAAGCTCGTCTTAAGCAAGCGCAAGCGAGTATCCCCAGGCAGATTGAGCAAGCAGAAGCTCAAGTGGCTTCGGCACAAGCGCGCTTAAATCTAGCGGAAGATCGCTACAAGAGCTATGGCTCTCTCGTTAATCAAGGAGCAGTGACTCGAGACCGATTTAATGAGGCATTGAGTGATTATCGGAGTGCCGAGGCGAGTTTGTCGGAAGCACAACAACGTCTAGAGCAAGCTAAAAATACGAACAACCCAGAAATTGATCAGTTAAAGGCTACCGTAAAAGAAGCCCAACAGCAGCTTGAGCAACTTCGTGCGGGTTCCCGTCAAGAAGTAATTACTCAAGCCGAAGCCCAACTGGCTCAAGCGAAAGGACAAATCCAGTCTGTCACAGCGCAACTCGCTAATACCAAGATTGTGGCTCCTGCTGGGGGAAAAATCGCTGAACGCAATGCCCGTGTAGGTGATGTCACATCCCCTTCACAACCCTTATTTACGATTATTGATAAAGGACGCTTAGAACTGTTATTAAAAGTTCCTGAAACTCAGTTGCCCCAAATTCGTCCTAGGCAAAAAGTTAAAGTTACTTCTGACACCGATCGCAAACTCAGCTTAACAGGAACCGTTCGGGAAATTGACCCTTTGGTGAATGAAGAATCTCGTCAGGCAACCGTCAAAGTCGATTTGTCGGCAGCAGAGGCTTTAAAACCCGGAATGTTTTTACGGGCAGCGATTACCACCTCTTCAGCATCCGGTTTAACCATCCCGGCGAAGGCAATGCTTCCCCAAGCCGATGGCAGCTCGATTGTTTATCAATTGCAAAAAGATGGCACCGTTAAGGCACAGTCGGTGCAGGTCGGTGAAATCCTATCGGGTGAACAAGTGGAAATTAAAAGCGGCTTATCAGCCGGCGATCGCATTGTAGTCAAAGGTGCCCCTTATCTCAAAGATGGTGACAAGGTCGAGGTCGTCAAGGAGTGAGGAAAGTCGGTTGAAGGTTAGAAGGTTGAAGGTTGGAATGTTGAAGGTTAGAAGGTTGAAGGTTCAACCTGCTTGCCTTGGGCTTCACCTCGCTAGGCTAACAAGTTTTTAACCTCATAACTTTCTGTGTGCCCAATTTAAAATCTCCATATCAAAATTCTTATGTCTTTCAATGTCTCATCTTGGTCAATTAAACGCCCAGTTCCTACCATCGTCCTATTCTTAGTTTTAGGAATCGTTGGTTTAATGTCGTTTTTCCAATTGGGGATTAACGACAACCCAAATATTGATATCCCCGCTGTGTCTGTTACGGTTACGCAAGCGGGGGCAGGGCCAGAGGAACTGGAAACCCAGGTGACAAAGAAGATTGAAGACGCTGTTGCGGGGTTGGGGAATATTGACGAACTAAAGTCCGTTGTGACTGAAGGAATGTCGGAAACGACGATTAGTTTTGTGTTGGGAACCGATAGCGATCGCGCCACCAATGATGTCCGCAATGCTGTCGCCCAGATTCGCCAAGACTTACCCCAAGATATCAACGAACCCATTGTCAAACGCTTGGAGTTTGCGGGTGGCTCGATTATGACCTACGTGGTCGCTTCAGAAAAGCGATCGGTGGAGCAGTTGAGCGACTTGGTTGACCGCACCATTAGCCGTGCCTTGTTAACTGTACCAGGAGTCGCCCAAATTGACCGACTCGGAGGAGTAGACCGGGAAATTCGGGTTGACCTTGACCCCAGTCGCTTACAAGCTTACGGAATTACAGCAACGCAGGTTAACGACCAACTCCGCAATTTTAATATCAACTTACCTGGCGGTCGAGCGGAAGTCGGGGGCGGTGAACAAAACATCCGAACACTGGGAAGTGCGAAGACGGTTGAGGAATTGCAAAGCTACCGCATCGTCCTGCCAAGCGGTGAGACTGTACCCTTATCCAGTTTAGGCAAAGTAGAAGACCGCTTCGCTGACCCCCGACAAGCTGCTCATTTTAATGGCAAGTCAGTGGTAGCCTTTTCCGTGCTGCGGAGTACGGGCAGTACCTTAGTGACGGTAGAAGAGGAAGTCCGTAAGGCAGCAGAAAATCTCCAAAAAACCCTGCCTGAAGACGTGACGTTAAGCTTAGTTTTCACCCGTGCTGATGCAATTCGCGACTCTTACCAAGCGACAGTAGACTCTCTGATTTTGGGTTCAACGCTTACGGTAATTGTTGTAGGCATCTTCATCCGCAACTGGCGGGTAACGCTGATTACCGCGATGGCGCTGCCCCTGTCGATTATCCCCACCTTTTTGGTGATGAGAATGCTGGGGTATACCCTCGACAGCATGACGCTACTGGCATTAGCGCTAGCGGTAGGGAACTTGGTGGATGATGCCATCTGCATGATTGAAAATATCGACCAGCACTTGGACATGGGGAAAAAACCCTTCAATGCAGCGCTGGATGCCGCGAGTGAAATTGGATTAGCGGTGGTGGCAACAACGGCAACCATTGTGGCGGTGTTTCTGCCAGTGGCGTTTATGGGGGGTATACCGGGTCAGTTTTTCCAACCCTTTGGGGTAACGGTGGCAGTTTCCACCATGTTTTCTACATTGGTGGCCTGTACCATGACACCGATGATGAGTGCCTACTTGCTCAAACCGAAGAAGAGCAAGGAACGTAGGGCTAGTGACCCTGTGCCTACCCCGGAAAAAGGGCACAAGACACAGGTGAATGGTAATGGCAAAAAACCTGCACGCCAGCAGAAATCAAATGATGCTTTTAAAGCAGAACTGGAACAGACACTTCACCCGTCACCACAGCGGCGCATCCAACCGTATCGCGGACTACTCACTTGGGCGCTGAGACATCGCATTACCACCCTGCTCATTGCAGTGGCATTTTTTATCGGCAGTTTGCAGTTAATTCCGTTTATTCCCAAGGGTTTGTTTGATAACGGAGACATTGGTTTAAGTACGATTTCTATTGAGTTGCCGCCTGGGTCTACATTGAGTGAGACTGAGGAGGTGATGCGACAAACTGAGCGGTTATTGAGCAATAAACCAGAAGTCAAGAGTGTCTTGGCGACAGCAGGGAAAGTTAATGCGGCAACCGTCTACGTTAATTTAGTCCCGAAGGACAAACGGGAGCTTTCCCAGCAAGAGTTTGAGCAACAGATGCGTCAGTCGTTTGCTGCCATTCCCGGAAGTCGTATCAGCTTTAATAGCCAAGGTGCAGGGGGAGGCAGCAAAGATTTATCAATTGTGCTTAAGAGTGAGAATCCACAGTCACTCCAGCAAACGGCTGATGCCTTGGAACGACAGATGCGGCAAATCCCTGGTTTAGTGGAAGTCACCTCTAGTTTAAGTTTGGTGAAGCCGGAGCTGGTAATTGAGCCAAAACCGGATCGGGCGGCAGATTTAGGGGTTTCGGTAAGTGCGATCGCGCGCACAGCCTCTCTTGCTCTGATTGGAGATGTTGAGGCCAATCTCGCCAAGTTTAATTTACCCGATCGCCAAATTCCCATTCGTGTCCAGCTCGACCCCAAATCCCGAAACGACCTCGATACCCTGAAAAATCTCCAGGTTCCCGCCTCCAACGGTAACTTGGTACCTCTCAATGCAGTAGCAAATATTCGCTTCGGGAGTGGGCCAGCCCAAATTGACCGTTTTGATCGTACTCGTCAGGTGGTAGTGGAAGCTAACTTGCAAGACGTTTCCTTGGGTGATGCCATGGAAAAGGTGAGGGCGCTGCCTGCGATGAATCCCCTCCCTCCCGATGTTTCTGAAGAACCCTTCGGAGATGCCAAGATTATGCGGGATATATTTAGCCGCTTTGCCGCCGCTTTAGGATTGGCGGTGATGTCGATTTATGGCATTCTCGTCCTGCTGTACAACAATTTTCTCTACCCCTTCGCGATTTTAGCGGCATTGCCCTTATCGATTGGTGGGGCACTGCTAGGACTTTTAATCATGCAGAAGGAATTGGGGCTATTTGCTCTGATTGGGATTGTACTGTTAATGGGATTGGTGACGAAAAACGCGATTTTGTTGGTGGACTTTGCCTTAGCAGCGATGGAGCAAGGCAAACCCCAGTTCAAAGCAGTGGTTGAAGCGGGTGTCACTCGTTTACGTCCCATTCTCATGACTTCTTTATCTACCGTTGCTGGGATGATACCGATTGCGATGGAATTAGGGGCGGGTTCAGAAGTTCGTAGTCCCATGGCTATTTCAGTGATTGGCGGCTTTACGACATCCACACTGTTAACCCTGGTGGTAGTACCCGTGCTGTTTACTTATATAGATAACCTGATGCGCGGGATTATGCGGCTATTGGGTCGTGAGGATAAGCCTTCTCCGGTAGCTGTAGCCCAGGTGAGTGCAGAAGATGAGAATCAAGATGCGATCGCAACGCCCAACAACAAGCTAAATTAACAATCAATATTCCCGTTCCCACTCAAATTTTCAACCCTCTTAAGCCAACAAAAAAGGCAACTTATTAACAAGGAACATCAGAAAAGAAAGTCCTAACCTTTATGACAGCACCTATAACAATTCATAGCTTGTAATATCAAATTGCTTTAACTTTGCTACGGATAGAGGGCTGGGGAGTTGTGGATTTCCCGGAAGCTGGAGAAAGGATTTGTAGTAGAAATTTAGCGAATCGATATAACTCCTAATTGACTTTTAGATGAGGGGGTAGGGGAATCTCAATCCATGGCAAACCGAAGAGGAAATGGTATAATCTCATTTTTCAAATTTCCCCTCGTTTCTGAGATTTGATATTCCCTGTAAAACATTCCCTTAGATAGAGGATTTTCACAGAAAATTTACCTATGCTACT
>CBKWLJ010000097.1:0-22143 GCA_966675205.1 uncultured bacterium | reverse complement strand
CAAGACTATCCAAACTCAGCAAGCAGAAATTGAAGCTCTTAAAAACGAATTAAATTTAGTTAAGAATAACCCGGAACTGAGTGTTATTCGGACTCAACAAGCAGAAATAGAAGCGCTTAAAACTGAACTGGATTCAGTTAAAAATAATCCGCAACTGGATGCTATTCAAACTCAGCAGGCGGAAATAGAAGCGCTCAAAGCTGAACTGGACTCGGTGAAGAATAACCCAGAACTCAAGACTATCCAAACTCAGCAAGCAGAAATTGAAGCTCTTAAAAACGAACTAAATTTAGTTAAGAATAACCCGGAACTGAGTGCCATCCAAACTCAGCAAGCGGAAATTGAAGCGCTCAAAGCTGAACTGCATTCGGTGAAAAATAACCCGGAACTCAAGACTATCCAAACTCAGCAAGCGGAAATTGAAGCGCTCAAAGCTGAACTGGATTCGGTGAAAAATAACCCGGAACTGAGTGCCATCCAAACTCAGCAAGCGGAAATTGAAACGCTCAAAGCTGAACTGGATGCGGTGAAGAATAACCCGCAACTGGATGCTATCCGGACTCAGCTAGCGGAAATTGAGACTCTTAAAAGCGAACTGAATTCGGTGAAGAATAACCCGCAACTCAAGACTATCCAAACTCAGCAAGCGGAAATAGAAGCGCTTAAAACTGAACTGGATGCGGTGAAGAATAACCCGGAACTGAGTGCTATCCGAAGTCAGCAGGCGGAAATTGAAGCTCTTAAAAGCGAACTGGATTCGGTGAAGAATAACCCGGAACTGGATGCTATCCGGACTCAACAAGCAGAAATAGAAGCTCTTAAAAGCGAACTGGATTCGGTGAAGAATAATCCACAACTGGATACTATCCGGACTCAGCAGGCAGAAATTGAAGCGCTCAAATCTGAACTGAACTCGGTGAAGAATAACCCGGAACTGAGTGCTATTCGGACTCAACAAGCGGAACTTGAAGCGCTTAAATCTGAATTGGAGTATCTCAAGCCCAAGCCAGAAGAGAATGCGGTTCGGGCGCAGCTAGCAGAAAATGCTCTTCGGGTGCAGCAAGAGGAAATTCAAGTTCTCAAAGCGGAAATAGCTTCACTCAAGAGCCAACCAACGCTAACTGATATGCAAGCTCAACAAACACCATTGAGATTAAAGTTGCCATTTGGGAAAAAGATTGATGAAGAGGGAAGCTGATGATGAATGAGAGAACCTTCACTGAAAACCACTTCGATTGATGGACTACTATTCAACCTCACATGGGCATATAATGGCCGAGCTGGAACGGATTGACCTGCTGATTCGCGTCCAGGTTTGGAGGGCGCAGCAGTTCCAGTCGGAGGATGCCCATTTGCAGGGACTGCTCATCTCGGACGATGAGGTTGAGGCACTTTTGGAGCAGCCGATTGGTTTGCCGCGTTGGGCAACTGAGCCGACTGGGTTGTCTTCAGCTCAGGTGCAGGCGGCGCTGGAGGGGATGGCGGCTGATAGCGTTCAGCGGCAAGCGGAGAGTGGGCGACGGGGTATCAGGTTGCGGTTGAATGAACTGGTGCGCGACTTTCAACTCACGCCGATGGATAGGGATACGCTGCTGATTGGTTTAGCTCCAGAACTGGATTTGCGCTACGAGCGTCTCTATGCCTACCTTCAGGATGATGTGAGAAAGAAGCGTCCGAGTGTGGACTTGGCTTTGAATTTGCTGTGTCCGGACTGGGAAACGAAGTTGGCGGCGCGTCAACGTTTTACGGCGACGGCTCCTTTACTTAAGTATCATCTACTGCACTTGTTTGATGAGCCGTCGCAGCCGCAACCGCCGCTGCTGAGTCAGTCTCTCAAAGTGGATGAGCGGGTGGTGAATTATTTGCTGGGGGGTGATGAGTTGGATAACCAGCTATTGCCCTATGCCCGATACACGTTGCCGCAAGCCGTGCTGGAGGAGTTGTTGCTGCCGGTTGAGGTGAAACAGCGCTTGGGGTATTTGGTGCAGGAGAAAGCGGTTATCAAAGCCGGGTTAGTCTTTTACTTCCAAGGGACTTACGGCGTGGGCAAGCGGACGACTGCCGAGGCGTTTTGCCGGGAACTGGGAGTGGGGTTGTTGGTGGTGGAGGGAGAGCAACTCCTGAAGGCGGAAGCGGCTGAATTTGAGACAATTGTCGCTCTGGCTTATCGGGAGGCGCTGTTACAGGGAGCGGCACTGTATTGGGAGGGGTTTGATGCGCTGTTGGCAGAGGAGAAGGCGGCGGCGCGGCGGGTGTTGTTGCGGCAGTTGGAGGAGAGGCGGTGGCTGACGTTCCTGGCTGGGGAGACGATTTGGGAACCGGCGGATGCGCTGCATCATGTCACGTTCTTGCGCGTGGAGTTTACTCGCCCTGCGGCTGCCGAACGGGTGGAACTGTGGGCGAGGTGCTTGCAGGGGAAATTGCCGGATGGGGAGCAAGGTGGGGGGCAAGGCTTTGCGCCCCTAGAGGATTTGGCGAACAAATTCCGCTTTAGTGGCGGGCAGATTCGGGATGCGGCGGCTACGGCACACAACTTGGCTTGCTGGCGAGAGCCGAGTCGGGGGCAGGTGACGATGAGCGATTTGTATGCGGCCTGTCGCTTGCAATCGAACCGACAGTTGAGTGGCATGGCACGCAAGATTACGCCGCACTTCCAGTGGGAGGACATTGTTTTGCCTGCGGAAGAGAAGGAAGTACTACAGGAAATTTGTAATTATGTCAAGTATCGCGCTCTAGTTTATGACGAGTGGGGGTTTGAGCGGAAGCTGTCGCTGGGGAAGGGGTTGAATGTCCTGTTTGCGGGGCCACCGGGTACGGGGAAAACGATGGCGGCGGAAGTGGTGGCGGCACAGTTGGAGTTAGATTTATACAAAATTGACCTTTCGAGTGTGGTCAGCAAGTATATTGGCGAAACGGAGAAGCAGTTGTCTCGCATCTTCAGTGAGGCGGAAACGAGCAATGCGATTCTGTTTTTTGATGAAGCGGATGCGCTGTTTGGCAAGCGCACGGATGTGAGTGATTCCCATGACCGATACGCCAATATTGAGGTCAGCTACCTCTTGCAACGGATGGAGGAGTATGACGGGGTGGTGATTTTGGCGACGAATTTTCGCAAAAACATGGATGAAGCGTTTGTGCGGCGGCTGCATTTTACGATTGATTTTCCCTTGCCGGATGAGAAGCATCGTCGCCGGATTTGGCAAAAGCTTTGGCCGGAGGCGACTCCTCGCAGTGCGGAGTTGGATTTGGATTTTATGGCGCGGCGGTTTGAGATTGCGGGGGGGAATATTCGCAATATTGCCCTAGCGGCGGCTTTTTTGGCGGCGGATGAGGGGGGGGTGGTGAAGATGTGTCACTTGGTACGGGCGACGAGGCGGGAGTATCAGAAGATGGGGAAGGTGTTGATGGAGGGGGAGTTTGGGGAGTATGCGGGGCAGTTGTAATCGGGTATTGGGACGTTGGGCATCGGTAGGGGCGAAGGATTAGCGCCTCTACGGGTGATTGAGATGTGGCAAAGATTTTAGAAATTTGTATTGTTTCACATCAGGGGAAAAAGTTATGTTTCACCGTCAGCAAGGGCAGATATCGCCCAAAAGCGGCAAAGTTTCGCCGAAGGGACAACAGACAACGACCCAAATAGGAAATGAGGCGCATTCGGTAGTCCAAAGGGCGAAAGCTGACCCCAGTTCGCTGAATGCAGAAGAGGTGTTGACACTTCAGGAGACGATAGGGAATAGGACGGCGAATCGGCTGTTAGCAGGTCGCAGTGCAACACAAGTGCAGGCAAAGTTGACGATTGGACAACTAGGAGACAAGACCGAACAGGGGGAAGAGAGAGTAGCAGGGAAGGATGTAAACCCGATTAATGCGCCAGTTGCCCAGCAGTTCCATCAAAATCTTCAGCGAAAGGAATTGTCTGATTCACTTGGGTCTTCTATTCAAACTAATGAGTACATGCCAGCAGCAAGGGACGAGCTGCGGCGGTCGCCTGAGGAGAAGGAAGGGATCACCCCAGATGGTGGAGAAGAAACCTTAAATGAGGAAATATCGAGTATAGGGTTAGTGGAAGAAGAGAGGGAGACTGATACAGGCAGAGAAGAAGGCACCGTTGTACAGGAGCAATTGTCTAAGAGGAGAAGAGAAGAAGAGGACAGCGAGGAGGGTGTCAATTCACCCGAGCAGATTGAGCAGAGGAAGTTGGGGCCCCTAGATTTTTCCAAATATGTCACAAAGCAAGGTAAGAAGAAAGGTCAGAGAAGGTTGCTGACGGATGCAGATTTGATGAAGGCGCGCCGACCAACAATGTACTCATTCACGACAAATACAGAAGGAAAGGGCAATACGCAAGGACCGCACACGGTAGCCCATATTTACACAAAACTGAATTTGGGGCTCAATAATCAAGGGGGTAAGGCCCTAAAACCAACGAGTAGTATTGAAGATTTCCGAAGAGTGTTTAAACAATTGCAGCCCCCCCTTGAGGTGGAAAATGTATTAGACGAGGTTACTACAAACATATCACCAGAAAATTGGACACAAGAATTGGATGACTCGTGCAATAGAGCAATGGAGACGTATCAAGAACTATACAGAAACGTGTCAGAATTTATTGACCAATATGAAAAAGAAGCTAATGATCCAGATTTTAACCTAGCAGATAAAGCCACAAAAAGCAGAATTATGATGTTAGCGAGGTACATCTATGAAGGGATTCGCCGCCTCATAGATCAACATCCTATGGCCACTTATAAGTGGGTTACTAAAGATGCGACGCCAGAAGAGATGCAAACAAAAGGGGAAGGAAGGGAGACCGAGTTCGAGTCCTACTTGGACGAAGGGTGGATATTAGACCCCCATATTCCCACCCGTGGGATGGAAGAGTTTATCAAGTCGCTGAGGCCACAATTTGATATGCAGGAATATTTACGCACGAGAGAAACGGTCGAGGCAAACAAAAGGCTGGCGAACTATGTTCAGCCCTCATAGTGTATAAGAAAGAGTGAAGAGAGTATGGAGTTCGTTCCTAAATCCGAATCAAGCGCAATTCCTGAAACCGATATTTTTAAGAGAGCGCGAGAATACACTCAATTGAAACAACTAAAAGGTAGAGCGATAATTTAGCTACCAAACATAGCAAAATATAATGTTTTATCATCAACATGGGCAGACAACCCAGAAAAGCAGCTCGGCTCTGCAAAAACGACAACAGACAACCTATAGACCAGCGCCGCAAGCAAATTCGACGCACCCAGCAAGACTTATCCAGAGAGCCAAACTTAACCCTATCTCGCTGAATGCGGATGACGTGTTGACACTTCAGGAGACGATAGGGAATCGGGCAGCGAGTCGGATGTTAGCTGGTCAAAGAGCAACACAAGTGCAGGCAAAGTTGACCATTGGGCAGCCAAGGGACAAGTACGAACAGGAGGCAGATAGAGTAGCATCCCAGGTGGTAAAACAAATCCATGCTCCCGCTTCTGCCCAGCCAACGCAAGGACAGTCGGTACAGCGTCAGGATATAGAGGAAGAGGAACTTCAGGCAAAACCAGAGATTAAGGCACTGCAACGTCAGGAAGAATCTGAAGAGGAACTTCAGGCGAAACCAAGTATTTATGACCTACAGCGTGTGCCGTTATCTCCAGAGGTGCAGCGAGAAGCCATGCTAGAAGACGACAACCTCCAAGTCAAGTCAATCCTACAGCGTCAGGAAGTGATCGCAGTCGGGGAAGCCTCAACGAATTTGGAATCTTCCATTAATAGTGCAAGGGGTGGTGGACAGCCTTTACAAACGAGCCTGCAACAGTCAATGGGGCAGGCGATGGGGGCGGATTTTAGTGGGGTGAGGGTGCATACAGATTCAAAGTCTGACCAGTTGAATCAATCGATCCAGGCGAAAGCGTTTACCACGGGGCAGGATATGTTCTTTCGGCAGGGGGAATATCAGCCGGGGAGTCGAGGGGGGCAGGAGTTGATTGCCCATGAATTGACTCATGTCGTGCAGCAGAATGGGGGAGCGGTGGACAGTGCGAGCAATACCATAGCAAGGGAAGAAAAAACAAGAAGAGAGTTACCTCTGGTTCATGCCAATAGAGGCGGTAGAAGCAACGATATTGAGGTCAAGGAAAGAGGAAGCACATTGGTATCGCGTATGTACAAAGACGCAGTAGGCAAAATAAGTTTGCCTGATGAT
Source organism: uncultured bacterium (assembly GCA_966675205.1). GTDB lineage: Bacteria > Cyanobacteriota > Cyanobacteriia > Cyanobacteriales > Coleofasciculaceae > JBFLZA01. The sequence continues at coordinate 15,953 of CBKWLJ010000097.1, read as the reverse complement.
ATTGAAATTGACACTCCAAACGATGATATTACCGACGAGCAGAAGCAGAGGGTCGAAGATTTTGTTAACGCTCTTCCGGCTCGACCAGAATGGTACAAGGATGAAAATGGGGAAGTTGCGCGAGACACGAAGCTGACACTTCTAGCGGTTTATCCAAAAAAGGAGGTCACTGATCCATGGACAGGTAGAACGATATGGATGTGGCAGTGTGGAAGTTGTAAGAACGGGGTTCAATATGAAGCCATACAGATTGGACATAAAGAGGATTGGAAGACGCATCTAAAAAAACTAGGAGTAAAAACGGCCCAGGAGGCGAAAGCTGCCTACAACAACCTAAAGAATCTCAAGATCGAGTGTGCGACCTGCAATGTCAGTCATGCATTTGAGGTAAATTCCGAGGGCGACTATATAGATTAAAAAGAGTGCGATCACCGATCTTTTAGGGTGAGTTAACTCAGTAACGTACAACCCAAAATTCACGGAAGATGAGCAAAAAATGGGTCGGCAAACGGTGATTTTAGGAGTGCAATCGCTTATAGCTTCTGCAAGTGCGATCACCTTTCCATAGATGGGGGAGAGGAACGAAACCTTGGTAAACTTACCTAAAAAAACACAATTGAATCGACAAATTGTAGAGCGATAATAAAGCTACTCAACATAGCAAAATATTATGTTTTATCATCAACATGGGCAGATAACCCAGAAAAGCAGCTCGGCTCTGCAAAAACGACAACAGACAACCTATAGACCAGCGCCGCAAGCAATTGCGACGCACCCAGCAAAACTTATCCAGAGAGCCAAACTTAATCCTATCTCGCTGAATACGGATGACGTGTTGACACTTCAGGAGACGATAGGGAATCGGGCGGCAAGTCGGATGTTAGCTGGTCAAAGAGCAACACAAGTGCAGGCAAAGTTGACCATAGGGGAGCCAGGGGACAAGTACGAACAGGAAGCCGATAGAGTAGCCTCCCAGGTAGTCAAACAACTCCATACCCCCGCAACAGCCGAGTCAGCACAAGGGCAGTCAGTACAGCGTCAGGATATAGACGACGAGGAACTTCAGGCAAAACATGAGATTACGGCACTGCAACGTCAGGATATAGACGACGACGAACTTCAGGCAAAACCAAGTATTTCTCACCTACAGCGTGTGCCGTTATCTCCAGAGGTGCAGCGAGAAGCCATGCTCGAAGACGACGACCTCCAAGCAAAGTCAATTCTTCAGCGTCAGGAAGGGGTTGCAGTCGGGGAAGCCTCAACGGATTTGGAATCTTCCATAAACCGTGCCAGGGGAAGTGGGCAGCCTTTAGATGCAGGTCTGCAACAGTCAATGGGGCAAGCGATGGGGGCAGATTTTAGTGGGGTAAAGGTTCATACGGATGCTCAGTCTGACCAGTTGAATCAATCGATACAGGCGAAGGCGTTTACCACGGGGCAGGATATGTTCTTTCGGCAGGGGGAATATAATCCAGGAAGTCGAGGGGGGCAGGAGTTGATTGCCCATGAGTTGACTCATGTGGTGCAGCAGAATGGGGGGACGGTGATGCGAAAGGGGGAAAAAGGAGCATTAGCAAGCAATGGAATAAATAAAACAAATCATATACAGAGGCAACCGATAGGACCGACAGGAGAAGGATACACGGCGCAAAGAAGCGGTATTGCCTTTTGCCAGCATCATCTAGCGTTTGATGAGGAAGGCGCGGAGGAGGCTACATTGCGTAGAGACCCAAATGGGAGAGGGCAAATTAACACAGTATTATTGCATACGGAACAAGACGTAATAGATCAGGTGTATCTCGCCGATTTTACAAATGATACTGAGGAGGGGTTCGAGGCAGATCAATGGTTAGTATGGATCACCGCCGATTACATGCAGATGAGCACGCAGATCGGAAGCAATGGTAGTGTACGGATTAACGAGCGTAATACTACGAGTGTGATGGGCGGAAATGTATTGCTAAAAGTCTACTTTAGACAAACGCCACAAGGTCCTCGGATTAAGATAACAGGCGTAGCGAGGGTAGGATGAAAAAGGAAAAAAAGCCGTGAAAGAAAGGGGCGAAGGAACGAGAAGGAGAAACACCGTTAGGAGGGGATAGTGCGATCGCTTTTTTGAAAGGATTTTGGGAACAGAGGAGTGATTGTTTGCTTGTCCATTGCCTTGAACGCCACACCGAACAATTGCAAAATGCGATCGCACTGAATGACCTAATTTTATCCTTGAAGAATAAGTGCGATGCCTGCGGCGGGCGTAGCCATCGCCCCTCTTGTAGGGTGCAAAAACATGCATATAACGCGCCATTTATCCGCTTACTTTGCATGATTCTCAGAGAATTAGCCCCCCTTAAAAAGTAATGCGACGATAGATTTCAGCCAGGGGAACTTCTACATTTAAACTGTGCAGAACAAGCGTCCGCTCAAGGTTAGAATGAACTTGCCATAACCAGCGCTCATTACTGTCACGCTCAAGGTTATGATACTGCTCAATGTAGGGTTCAGTTTGGCTCACAAGAACATATTCACAAAAGCTGGCAAGAGAGCGATATTTTCTGAACTTATCGCCTCTATCGTAGGCTTCGGTAGAAGGCGATAAAACTTCAACAATCAGTAAAGGATTGAGAATTTCATCATTGCGATTACCATTGAACTCTGGGAAGCCATTAACAACCATCAAATCAGTATAAGTACCACACTGATATTCAGGAATCCAAACTCGCAAGTCGCTGTTATACAAACGAAAATCGGTGTCCCTCAGCAAAAACCCCAAGTAAATTAATAAATTGCTAGCGATCGCACTGTGGGCTTCTGAACCTCCCGACATAGTAATAATCTCTCCATTGCGGTATTCATGGCGTTCTGGATTGGTTTCTTCCATCGCCCGATACTCGTCTAATGTGAGGCGATTTGATATAACATCTGAGGGACTGGTTTGAGCAAAGACCACAATCAAACCTCTTGAATAATTAGCTCTAAAACAATTATCAGCAACGGCAGGAAGAATTGCCAATTTAATGAAATCGCAACATCACAACTTCTTGAATTCAGCCCAAGCCGCCTCAGCATGAAGTATCTACGGATTACGGCAACCGCCAGCCGAGACTTGGAAGCAATTTCTGAGTATTTCCTGGAGAGGAGCGAGGCTTAAGTCCTAGGTGTTGGGTTTCGTCGTCGCTCATTCCAACTTACACTCAACGATTCATCCGCAATGCGATAGCGTTAGCGAAGCGGTAGCGACGTTAGGAGCGTCAGCGCTGCTGCGTTCGCGTAGCGTCTCGCAGAGAAGCGCAGATCGCTTTTCTGAATGGACTTTGGGAACAGAGGAGCGATGGGAAAGCTTGTCGGTTGCCTTGAAACGCGAAACCGAACCATTGCAAAATGCGATCGCCATAGAATAACATCATTTTGTCCTCAGAGAATAAATCCTGAGACGGTAGTATTATTGAGTCGGACAGTCTACCGGGGTTCACCTAAAAAGCAAAGCATAAACCATTAGCAATAGATTCTCGGATAGGCGAGGGATAATCACTAACCTTAGAGTACCCATGCATCTAGAACGGGAAGAAAACAAGGACTCAGCAGTTCATTTCAGCGAAGTAGCACAAGGGCTAGCCTATCTCCATAACCGCACCAATGCCACAGCCGGACGTACCCTAGAAGCAGCATCGTTCGTTTACGCACTAATTGAATTGCTCATAGAAAAAGGATTGCTCAGCCTGGAAGAGATTGACGAACGGAAAATGCAAGTGAGCGATCGGCTACTAAAGCGTTTCCTACAACACGATTCAGGCATAGCCATCCAAGAACCCGGTCAGGATAAGTATACCTTTGAACAAACAACCAAAATTGATTGTGAAAATCGGGTGCATTTGTGCCAAGCTGCCTGCTGCAAATTAGTTTTTCCCCTGTCCAATCAAGATATCGAAGAAGGGACAATTAAATGGGAGCTGAGCCGACCCTATATCATTGCAAAGGGTAAGGATGGATATTGTTCCCATTTCGATCGCGAATGTCAACGTTGCAGTGTCCATGCCCAACGACCTATCCCCTGCCGCGCTTACGATTGCCGCCAGGACACGCGCATCTGGCAAGACTTTGAAAATAAAATCGTCAATCCCCAACTCAACTCTCCCAACTGGCCCGGAAATCTCAGCGAGGAAGATACGGTAAGTCCTGAGAGTAAAAGTCAATGATTCAAGACATTGATAGTATGTCGTATCGGGTTTCACCGTCGCTCAACCCAATCGACCATCCATATTTGATCGGAAATGCGATAAGGTCAGAGCAAAACAGACCCAACTATTTCCAGTGATAAAGGCTCACCCTTGTGACTCTGTGTTTTCTTTTAATGCTTGCTGTTGTTTATCTTTTGCCTCTTGTGCCGATTGATCAACTTGACTCCTCATCGAGGTAGTAAAACTACTAACATCAACAGAAATAGGTGATGCCGAACCCGTTCCGATTCGCACACTAGAGCAACCCCCAGTAATTTTATTTGCCGATCCAAGTGGCTCTATAACTGGATTTCCTTGAAAGCAAGCTGGTAGCCCATTAATAAATACGGTATTACTGCCATCAACCACCACACCGGGTCCGTGGGGAGGAACGGGAGAAGGGGTCGTGCAAAAGTGTAAATCGACGACACCTGTTGAACCTGCGGAGGCAGCGGCGGCAGTAGTTGTAATCAAGCTACTCATTGATGCAAAAACCGCCGATTTGGTAGCTTGCTCAGCCGCGTAAGCAACAACCTTAGCAGGGGGGGGCGCAGCATTTTTCGTTACCTTTTCAGCTACATCAACGATTTCATCTGCAACTTTCTTGGCTGCCTTAACAACTGCTGCACTCGTAGCAGGAAGACCCCGCCAAGCCGGTTGACCACCAATCCGCACATTAGGACTGCCAAGAGTAGTTGCAGTAAGCGATGAGGGCAAAGAATGCTTCACTCCATCCCCGACTCTGGCGGCAGGCTTTCCCATAGAACCCTCTTAGGATATTTGGGTCATTATACTCCTTGCAGCACGATTGAGAACCAATCCAGCTAGAGTCAGTAGACCGCCACAGCTTTAGCAATGGATGTCCTGCAAACGGTCGTTTATAAGACATAACTCCTCACTCAGTTGCACACCCCTCAAATCCCCGTTTTTTGTGTCTCTTAACTCGTCTCTCAACCTGTGTCTCATGAGAGAATATTAGAGATGAGTTGCGAGACATTGCAAGAGAGTGAAGATAGGATATGCCCGTGTCAGTCGAGATGAGCAAACGTTGGATTTGCAAACTGACGCATTAAAAGCTGCTAGTTGCGATCGCATTTATACAGACAAGGCCAGTGGAGCGAAGCAATCACGCCCTGGTCTGGACAAAGCCCTAGAACAACTCCGTCCATGTGATACCCTCGTCGTGTGGCGACTCGACCGTTTGGGACGTTCGCTCAAGCATCTCATAGAAGTGGTGGAAGACCTCAACGCCAAAGACATTGGATTTGCCAGTCTGACCGAGAGCATCGATACGACCACCAGTAACGGAAAGCTAATCTTCCACATCTTCTGTTCTCTAGCCGAGTTTGAGCGTAACATCATCCGCGAGAGAACGATAGCAGGATTAGCAGCGGCTAGAGCTAGGGGGAGGAAAGGTGGTAGGAAGCAGGCGATCGCCCAAAAGAAGATTGCGGCGGCTCAACATCTGGCAGACACCTCAACGGATTCCATCGCCGATATTTGTAAGTCTTTAGGGATTAGCCGCAGTACTTACTACCGACGCACTCGTTCCCAATAGTTGAGTTAGTCTTGACTGTCTGGATGAGAGTAGATGTCTCGCTATCGCATAAAGGCACGCTCAACCCTGCTCTCCCTCATCCAAATTTCTCAACCAATCCGTTAAATCCTCTACATCCTCAAAATCTAACAGCGCCTCACTCAACTCTTCCAACTGCGCCACCTCTAATCCCCTCACTTGCGCCTCAACTTCCGGCTCAAGTTCCCCAACCTTACGCTGAAGCTGACGTAAGATAATCGAGATTAACCCACGATCATTGTGGCGCTCGAACCAATAAATTAAATCATTAATACTTGTAAACTCTAACAGCGCTTCACTCAACGCTTCTAATTGACTCTCTGACAACTCCCGGACTTTCGCCTCAACCTCCGGGTTAAGTTCCCCAACCTTACGCTTGAGTTGACGCATCACGATAGAGACTTCTCCCTCGCGTCTCCCTTGCTCAATCCCCGTTCGCATCCAACTGGTGACAATCTGCATAACTCGCTCCTGCTCCTCTGGCTCAATCCTACCAAGTTCCTCCTGAAACGCTTGTTCTTCCGACTCCGTAAGGGTTAGATAGGTATCGATAAAACCTGAAATCAACTGCATCCTCGCTGGGTCTAACCGCAACGTCACCAACAACCGCAGACATTGGGCTTTCACCTTGGGACGGTCTGAGGGCGCAATTTGCATCTTTGCCATCAAGGCACTCGCCACCGGATTCGCCTGTCCCAAATAGTCGCGCCAGTTGAGACGATTCAGTTGAATCACGCGATAGTTGAATTCCAGCACCTGAAAATCGGGGAATTCAACTCGAAACTGATTGGCGGCGACCAGTTTGGGTTGGTCGTAAGAAAACACCACCACTGGATAAATCGGCAAATCGTACTTCTCGGACAACCGAGCAAAATACCGAAACATTCGCTTGCCAAAGTTCGCTTGGGCTTTGGCTTGATTCTCTACATGGATAAGGAAACAAGATGCCTCACCTCGAAACCGAGCCTGCACGAGTAAATCGGCTTCATAACGCTCTCCTGCCGTGACATCAGTAAACACTTCCTTATCCAGAAATGTCAACGAGTCGGGTTCCAAGTAAGCCATGACATCGGGCAGAAATAGCTCGATAAACTCCACGAAAAAGGTAGACAGCAGTTCTTTGAACAAGCGATCGTGGTCAATCATAAGTCATACCCCAGCTCCTCCACAAATTCCAACATTTTCTTTTCTGCCTAAAGATTTACTTGATAAATACGCTTACACGCAACAGGGGTAATCACAGAGCTATTGTGTTGGTATTGATTCAATCACCACGCTCCTCTCAACGAGCGTGTCATGCCAGAGTCAGTGACCAACCCAACCATCTATCAGTATCGGTTCTCAAGATAGTAACCGGAAAAGAAGCCATGAAATTAGAGACACTCAACGAAGCGTTAGAGCAATTCACCCTAGCCACAGCCGGTCAGGATAAGCCTCTACTTGTTAGTCGTCTGAGGACATTCTTGAGACGCTATATTCTGCCTAGCTATGGCTTCACAAAAACCGAATTACTCAACCATCTGGATGATTGTCTAGCTCTGATTCCAATTCAACAGTTTTTCCAATTCGCCACACAAATTCTTTACACCCTAAACCCCTTAGCCAATCCGCTTTCTTCCGACCCAACAATCAAGAAAGAAAAACTGAAAAATTACTGTTTAGCATTAGAAGAATTTTTGAGCCGGACGCACATCCAAACTCATCTTTGGGCTACGAGCAACCACCAGCTCTTACCCGAAGCGCTGCCCGAACAAGAACTCCATAATCTCATGCCACCTACCCTCCAAAAAAAGCCTACTCCCTCCCTGTTACATCAGCCCAAGCCAATCCCCTCTGGACAAACAAGGCAAAACAAAAAGAACGCTACCGCCACTTTCTGAAATTTATAAGGAATAATTTTGACGACCAGCCAACAGTCGAGCAGCAATATTTTCAAGATCTGAAGAGTATGGGTTGGCAAGGGTACTGGATTTTAGCTCTGTGGAGCCACAAGGACAGTGATGAATCTTTCGGTCAGCTCTGGAGAGCTTATTGGAAAGCTCTCACAGCAGGCATAAAACTCTTCGACTCCGGCTTCTACTGGCGAGACGGGATTCCCTACAGAAGCAAACAAACCAGCCAAATGGTATCGGTCGAGGTTGGGTTAGATAGCGACGGCTATATCCACTGGGTGTGGTCAAAACCAGTTGGTGATGTCCAGACAATTTATCCGTGTCAGGATCATCCCCGTATCTCCATTTCAGTCTCAACCAACTCCTGATGACCACACCCTCTACCAACTGCTTTTGACCACACCCATATCCACTGGCTCTGGTCTTCTTAACATTTCTTCAAAAATTCAAAAAGTTTTTCATTGGCTTTGTGGCTCTGGTACTTAGATATTAGAGCCACAAAAAATATGATCGATGGCATAGTCAGTCATTTAATCTACTTTTTATAGGTAATTTTTGGGGTTTTTATAAATAGATAAAAGCCTTTTTTGTGCAACTGTAATTGGGCTGAATGTTGCACAAATAGTTGCTACAATTTTGTTAAAGTTACCAGAAGTCAGTCGAGGACAAATGGAAGAAATATATGGGTATGCACGGGTCTCAACTCAAGAGCAGGCTTTAAATACACATGCTCTTGAGCAGCAGATTGACAGGCTGAAGCAAGCAGGATGTACTCACATTTATTTCGATATTGTCTCTGGAAGTAAATCAGAAAGACCTCAGTTTTCCGAGCTAATGGCTTTAGTTCGTAAAGGCAAAGTCAATAAGATTATTGCGATTCGATGGGACCGATTAACGAGAAATGAAGAGTTGTACTTGGAACTCAAAAAAGTCCTCCAGACTTCTGGCGTTAAATTACAATTACTTGACCAAGGAGAAGTAGATTTAAGTACAGCTGCCGGAGAGCTAAGCGCTGACATGCAAGCCATCTTTGCTGTGCATGAAAGAAGACTACTTCGAGAGAGGGTCAAGCATGGCTTCAAACACCGCCGGAGCCGCTCGGCAGCATCAGGAAGAGCGCCTTTTGGGTATATATCTGTTAACGACAAGTATGAACTTAATACTAAGCCTTGTATCTGTCTTTTAGAAGATAGACCAGCCAACTATCTGGAGCTTTATCTTGAACCGGACTACTCAGAGAAGCTACTCAGCCGCAGTAAGGCGCAAATCGCTCAAGAAATGTTTGAAGTCTTTTCAGAGATTAGAAAGCCCAGGAAAGTCTTAAGCTACTTTTACGAGAAATACGGAATACAGACGAAAAAAGGAGTTAACTCAGGAATTGCTGACGAACTCGTTTTACCAAGTTCTACGACACACTTCAGAGAATGGCTAATCAATCCCATTCACCAAGGGCATACTGCCTATCTGAGATACCGACGACAAGGATCTCTAAAAGACGAAAAGGAATGGGAGTTTCATCGTGACACTCATCCGAGTCAGAAATTAATTGATGGAGAGCAAGCCGAAGAAATCAAGGATATCCTTAAATTCAACAGCAAAAGAGTTGGTCGCTCTGACAAAACCTTTTATTTGACGGGATTAGTCTTTTGCGCTCACTGTGGCGGGAAGGCAATATTAAAGCGTGGCTCTGGATATGGATACTATGGCTGTAGACATGCAAATATTGGTTGTAACAATACTAAGTGTACTAGATTAGAGAAAATTGACCGATTTATTATTGAGGCTTTGTTTAGTCGGGCTATTGCTATTAGTAAAGACCCTAAAGGTCAAGCTAATTGTTCCTTAGACTCTGCTCAGCTCCGGGAATTAAAAGAGCAGTTAGCGGCTTTGAATGCCGTTCCCGGAATTGATAATAATCGTCTGCTCAGGAATGCCAGAGAGGAACTAATCAATAAGATTGACCGAGAAACCCAACACCAAGAGCAATTGCTACCCCTTGAAGGAACAGCTCAACAGATTATTAACCATCCCAAAGCCAAGAACCTGAATTTCTGGTATACCCTAACTGAGTCGGAAAGAGAAGTTATTTATTACAAGCTTATCGAGCGAGTTTTTCTCTTAGCTGGAGAGGTCATTTCCATTTCTTTACATGTATAGTCCTCGCTGGGATTGTCAGCTATTTTCATTCAGGTTTTTACTTATGTCTAAATTGGTTATAGATATCTTTCAAAAAGCTGTAGAACGTTTTGTGGCGGCGGAAGAGGCGGTTCGGGGAGATGAACCACTACCCTGTGGTTGCCAGAGTCCTGGTAGCCGATTAGAATGCCGAGACTGCTGTTACTGTGAACAACTGGGATTATTAATTCAAAATCAGCTTCATCCCACACCTGAAAAAGTCTTTCCAGAAAGATTGTCGCTCCCGAAAACTCCCTGTCTCTACCCAAGTGAAGTCAGGCAAAAAGCTGTTGAACTCTATGCACAGGGACATACTCTTCCAGAAATTCGGCAACTGACTGGGGGCATGAATCATAACCTAATCAGTAAACTGGCTCAGCAGGCAGGTCTGCCGAAGCGAACAGCACAATATCCAGAAGAATTAAAGCAGACTTGTTTAGAGCTATATAGTGCCGGGAAGACGACTAGGGAAATTCAGAATCTTACTGGAGCTCCTATGTCGATAGTCCGAGTCTGGGCAACCCAAGCCAATATTAGTAGAGGACAAAAAGTTTATCCAGAAGAGGTGAAACAAACTTGCCTTGAGCTTTATCGGCAAGGAAAGTCGGGTGGAGAAATTAAAAAAATGACGGGTGTTAAGGCACAGACTGTTAACAAATGGGCGAGAAAAGCTCAGATAAATAGAGGTCACAAAGCCTATCCAGAAACGGTCAAACAAACTTGTATAAGGCTGTATGGAGAAGGGAAAACAACCAGAGAGATTGAGAATCTCACAGGAGCTCCTGTAGACAGGATTAGGGAGTGGACGAGAGCTGCTAATATCAGCCGAGGTCCAAACGAATATTCAGAAACCGTCAAACAAACTTGTATAAAGCTCTACCAAGAAGGAAAGTCTTACGGACAGATTGAGCGGCTCACCGGGGTTGATGAAGTTACGGTGAGGAAGTGGGCGATAGACGCCTCTGTGGGCAGAGGCGCTCATGTCTATTCACAAGAGGTAAAACAAAAGTGCTTATCCCTCTACAACGAAGGGAAAAATGCTAGTGAAGTTGAAAAGATTACTGGAGTTCCCAATCAAACAGTTGGGAAATGGGTGAGAGAAGCCAAGTCTAATGAAGGTTCTACTAACTATCCAGAAGAGGTTAAACAGGTTTGTTTGTCCCTCTATAAAGATGGAAAAATTCCCTCCGAAATTGAGGAGATTACTGGAGTTGATGCTAAAACGGTTGGAAAGTGGTTGAGAAACAATAATGTTGGCAAAGGTCCAAAAGGCTATCCCGAAGAGGTGAAGCAAACTTGTATAAAGCTCTATTTAGAAGGAAAGTCCTATAGCGAAGTCGAAGCGATTACTGGAGTTGGCGCTGATGCAATTGGGACGTGGGCGAGAGAGGCTAAGGTCAGCCGAGCTTTACCAGTCTACTCAGAAGAGGTAAAACAAACTTGTATAAGGCTCTACCAAGAGGGAAAGCCTCTCAAAGAAATTCAAAGGCTAACTGGAGTACGCCAGCGTACTATTACCCAGTGGACAGTCAAAGCCAATGTTAATCGAGGTCGAAAGGATCATCCCAAAGAGGTCAAACAAAACTGTTTGTCTCTCTATCAAGAAGGGAAGTCCTACCGGGAGATTGAGGAGCTGACTGGAGTTCCTGCTGGCACAGTTCAATGGTGGGTGCTTAAGGCAGAGTTCCAATAGGGGGTCCTGCGAAGATAAGCTCAAAAAGTGCCACGAAGATTAGCAGATATCGAATTTAGCTTTTACTCAGTAGCCTTCCTCAAATCCACCAACGCAATCGGGGAGGCAAAACCCTCGATCTTGGCAATCCCGCTATCGTTATTAACCCATTCGATTGAATAGGGTCCAAGTCGATCGGTGTGGGGATAAATCGTGACGAATACGCGATCGCCCACTTTGAGTCGAGAGTTCAGCTCAATCACCCAGGCTTTGATTTGAGCGTGCTTGTCAGCTCCCAGGCGCTTACAAGCCTCATTGAGTAGCTCTGGCGTAAAACCGGGGACTGAGCGCAATTGGGCTACAGCTTCCGCACAATCGCACACAAGTAGCATTTCAGCCAGTTTCTCACTTAAAGAAGGTGCTGGTGAGGCAGTTTGACCATCCGGTGAGGCAGTTGGTGAGGCAGTTGGTGAGGCAGTATCGCTTGCTATATCTGAATGGTGAGCCAGTCGGGGCAGTTTTTCACATCCATTCGCTTTATGGAGAGCGCTCGCTGCATGATTAACCTCGTTCGTTTCTAATTGGGTTTCATTTTCCTGCCCAATATGAGAAACTGGGGTGACTGGCTCACCATCCTTATAAATCAAGGGTTTTTGGCTCACCAACTGGCTGACCATTGCCTCACCAACTGGCTCAACTGGCTCACCATCTCCAGGGGGTGGACCAAAACTGATACCCTGAAGTGCCATCTTGCCCTTACCAACTGTGACGCGCTTGGTTTTGGGAAATAGTATCTGGAACCGAGGAATAACCTGGTTGGCTCCCTTAACGTTGGCGTCACCCTTCCGAGCCTGCTCAGTCCAGATGGATTTCTGCTTGCCGTTGGCTCCCTCCTCATAGGAGAGAGTGCCGTTATCGATGTACCATTGCTCAAGCACTTGCCAAATCTCGCCAGCGGTCAACGTGCCGTTGGGGTCATAGCGCAATCCAGTATCTTGACAGAACTGGAAGAGGTGGGAATTTTCTGCCTGGATAGCTTTTAGGGCTTCCTCGGTACAGTCGTAGTTGATATCTTTTTCCATCAAGTCAACCAGAGCTGTCAGTACCCGATTCAGGAAAGCTGGCAGCACGTTTTGGTGCAAGAAGGTCGGGTCATATTTGAATCGCGGGTCGGCTTCAATTTCACCCTTGGTTGGGTCAGCACCGATTTTATAAGTCTTGTTGAAGACCAGGACGCCCCAACGGGATTTAATCGCCTCCATTGCTGCTTGCATGTTGGGCGTATCGTTGACATTGAATAAGCCAATGCCTTTGGCGTTAAAATCGTATTCATCTTTGCCTTTGCCCTCGTGACTGAGAGTGTCCCCAGTCAAAAATGCCTTGACGCTTTGCAAGTCGTCGAGCTTGGTAGTGTTGGCATTCTCGGTCGCCCAATTCACGCGGGAGTGGACGAGCCGTGCCAAGGGAAATTTACGCCCATTGTCGTAAGCTTTGAAATCTGAGAAGGTGCAGCCAGTTATGCCCTGGTAGCCGTACATCGCTGCTACGCATTCTCTCAAGGTGTCTTTGCCATTGCTGCCATGTCCTTTGAGGAGCAGCCCTCGCACGAGACGCCCCTTGTTTGCCCGAATAGTAGCCAAGTCGAGAGATGCGGCAATGCTACGGAGGAAGATTTCTTGCTGGGGAGCGTCCAGACACGAAAGCATACGATCGCAATTGGTCGAGTCCGCATCTGGGTTGTAAGTAACGACAGGCTCGTAAGTGTAATAAAGCTCAGGAGTATGGTCATAAAGCTTCCAAGTCGGTTTTTGGTAGGGGGGTAGCCCTTCCCATGTCAGCTGTAACACTCCATTAGTGCAGTTGAGTCCTGCGGGGTTGACTTCTTTGGGGTCAACCCAGAAGCTAATCTTAATCCAGTTGAGAACTTCTCTGACTTTGCTAGGAGTAGCAAACGGATAGCGCATATTGCCGTGCTTGTCCACGACGGCATACCCGTTGCAGAAATTCCGGATTCGCCTCAGCTCGGCACCATCAAGACTGTTTTTGTAATGTGTCCCAGTCCAATAATGTAAATTTCCATGTACGCAAATCCAAGGCTTATCGCCATAGAGGAATTCCAGCGCCTTCTGAATGAACTCAGTGGTTGGGTTGAACGAATCGGGGATTTCAAGATTCGCGTCAAAACTGGAATCGTTCGGCAACGGTGGCTCTCCTTCCGGCTTTGGCTGCTCTGATAAAGCTGCCGCTGCTTCAAAATCTTCCCAAGTATAGCCGGAGGCCAAGGCGTTAGAGATATCCCACCCCTTAACGGAACAATCTGTTGGCATCGGTACTAGGGCGATTTTCGCCCGTTCTCCTAGTGCTTGAGCCAACTTAACTGCGCCGTTTTCCCCTGGTTGGTCCTGGTCATAGAAGATTTTCACATCTCCCGGCAGTCGTGCCAGTTCCTGTTCGGGTGGTACGGTGCCAGCACCAGCAGTGGAACAGGCGATCGCCACCGAGCGTTTTTGCTGAAAAGCCAGCCAACCGAGTGCGAGCGCATCCCACTCGCCCTCGGCGAAGAAAGTTTCGGTAGCGTTATCGGGATTGTTTGTAAGCCAAACCACTGGTGGCACCCCTCGCTGGCTCCAGGGCGCTAAGTAATCTGGTCGCTCCTCACCAACGAGCCAAGGCGCTATGCGTCTTTTTACATAAAACTGCCCAGGTTTGTCTGGGACGGGGATGAAAATCGCGATCGCCCAAAATTCTTGCTTCTCGTTTGGCTTTCCATTGGGAATGACAACCTGCTTTTCCAGCCCCAAGCGATAATGCTCTATTATGGAGCGGGTAATACCCCGATTCTGAAGCCACGAGAGCGCCTTTCTCTGTGGTTCGCCTTTGCAGTGCAGCAAGCGATTGACCGATTCGCGCACTCGCTTCCCATTAACTGTGTAATCTTTCTTTGGTTCCTGTGCCCTTTTGGCTCGTTCTGGCGGTGGCAGTGGTCGTCTTTGTCGCAAAGGTGGCAGCGGGTCGTCATTGGTAGTACCATCTTCGTAGCGCACGCGAATTCCATAATCCCGTGCCAGCGCCAACACCGTGTCCCGGAAGCTGGTTTTGTTGAGTTCCATCAAAAACTTAATCGCATTTCCCCCCCAGCTACAGCCGAAGCAGTAGGCTAGCCCTTTGGTTGGACTGACGCTAAAACTGGGTGTCTTTTCGTCGTGGAACGGACACAAACCCATATAGTCCTTGCCACGCTTCTCCAGGGCAACGTGTTCTGCGACGACATCAACAATATCAGCCCGTTGGTTAACCTCAGAAATCGTGAATGAGTCTATTCTTTTGATGGCTATTGGAGTTGTCATCACGCCACCTCCTGAATGCGTTGGTTGATGCACATTTCCGAAACGGTGCCGCAATTTGCCTCACATTGGCGCAAACTGAAATCAATTTGAACCACTTTCCAAAAAGTGGTGCAATTTCGGGCTATCATGTGGGAAGCCGGATACCTGGTAACGGGATATCTACTTCTTCTAGTCGGCTTAAAATCTCGGCTAGTATAGATGCAAACTAATCTCATTGGAAATTGCTTCCCCGTTCATGCGGGGTAAGATACCCTGGTTGCTTAAGCGTTTGTCCCTGAGAAAGATTTGGCGCTTAAGACCAGGCTTTACAGCAGAAAGCCCTGGCAGTATACCTGTCGGGGTTTTTTATTGGGCGATTGTAACTTAGGGAGAACTATTTCCGGAAATAGTTCTCCCCCATCCCCTATGATGTTGCACTTGAGGCGCTCAAACGTCATGGTTGCTTCCTTTTTTGAGTTGGGAAGTCTCGATCGCGCATGGCTACTAGCTGTTCCTCTGGAATATCCAAAGTTTGAGCAATTTTTGATAAATCACTCGTGTTTGGCTTGCTGCCAGATGCGATCGCTTTCAGTTTATCTGTGGTTATTTTGCCGTCTGTCAGCAGCTGATAAAAGTTTTGCTGTACCAGCTCAACAAGGGTTTCTGGCAGTTGTACGCCTGACTGAACTGCCGTACTTGGTGGGGGAGGCTCGTTTTCGCTTAACCAGCGCTCAATTATTTCTTTGAGTACCCCACTCATGTCACGCCCTAACAGGGCGCACGTAGCTTTGAATCGTGCTCTTATATTTTCGGGTACCCTCCCTCTAATAAAAACTTGTTCCTCTTCCTTAGGCACAGATATTAGCTCATAATGTTCCTCTTATTCTCCCATTGGTTTATAGCAATAGCACAATTTTGCCCAAATTTAGTCAGTTTGTGTGGGCAAGTCCAAAAAAGTTTTTCTCCAAAATTGCACTTGTGCTATTGTACTCTCATAAGCCAACTACAGCCACACATCGGCAGATGGAGTCCCTCCAAGTCTTGGGGTTTGAGTAGCAATCGTGCAGAAACTTACGCTAAGGCTAAAAACGTTACACA
>CBKWLJ010000096.1:0-22160 GCA_966675205.1 uncultured bacterium | reverse complement strand
TGAAAATAGGGGTCAGGAGTCAGAATTCAGGAGTCAGAATTCAGGAGTCAGAATTCAGGAGAGGGAATTTTTCATTTTTTCGTTGTGAGCTTGAGCACATGGGTGTGTAACTTGCTAACTTTCCACTGTCAACCTCTCTTCTGATGCTGAACGATTTAGCTGTTTTACATTTGTTGCAATTAGCTAGCCCAGTTCTGCCGGTGGGTGCCTATAGCTATTCGGATGGTTTAGAAAACTTAGTGGAGCGGGGTGTAGTTAACAACTCGCATCGTTTACGAGATTGGCTAGAGCAAGAGCTGCTCTATGGAGCGATTCGCTTAGAGGCGGCAGTAATGATTAGGGCTTATCGTAGTGCTGCTCATGGAGATGTTCAGGCATTAAGTTACTGGAATGCTTGGCTGACAGCAGCGAAGGAAACGGCTGAGTTGCGATCGCAAAGTTTGCAGATGGGTAACTCGCTGATGCGTTTGCTTTTAGATTTGTCGCATCTATCCCAAACGAAAACTACACCCTCTCTACAAGATTGGGCATCTGCTGTGGGTACACAGTGCAACTATGCGATCGCTTTTGGTCTTGCGGCTTATCACTGGCAAATTAACCTCGAAGCGACCGTTTTAGGCTATCTCCACAGTTGGGCATCCAACCTGATTGCTGCTGGAGTCAAACTGATTCCCCTCGGTCAAACCATCGGTCAAGAACTATTACTCGAACTCAGCACCAGCCTAACTCAACACACCCAAGACATTTTAATTGGGGAAGATGAACAATTAAGTAGTTGTGGTTGGGCATTGGCGCTTGCCAGCATGGCGCATGAAACTCAGTATACGCGACTATTCCGAAGTTAGTTTGTACTTTTTAGCTGGGACTTTATTCGCTGGCTTTTTCTCTTATAAAATAATTTATGACGTTTTTTCTAACCTTGAATTCCCCTTCCGAGTGAGAGATAGAGACAAATTTGTTATCACTATTATCAGGTTTCGTTACATTGGTTTTGGGCTTTTGCATAGAAAGGTTACGCATCTTTACGTTAAGCAATTAACCTGATTACAATGGAATTTGAACAGGTAGCATCGAACCACAACACGAATATCGTTGAGGTTACCAACTCAAAGCATCAGGCGTAGAAAATGAGTTGATAGGGGTGTTTCTAAGCGTCAACTCAAAGAAAATGCCATCAGCGTACTAAGGTGATTGCCGCCGGGGCAAAGCTATCCAAGCTTTTTCACTATTAACATTCCTTTTCTATTCATTGCAGGAATGTGAATCATAGGTCATGGTTTTATACTTTGAATCTCTTCATGTGAAAGTTGGTAATAAGCCAGTTATAAAACTTGAATTTGGAACCTAAATGAGCCGAAGCAACGGCTACTTGAGTCGTAAATTTGTGTTTTCAATAAATATTTATTGGTAGTAAATGTCTGCAATACTCATGGATTTTTTATTTTGAGTAATACAATACTGCTTTTTCACCATTAGCCGTAATACAAAATCGACTAAACGTATGATTGCCTGAGATTTTTTCATTATCCGGATTCTTAAAGAAAACTCACGTATTTACAGTAGTGAGCAATGCAGAGTTTTTCATTGGTTAATTCATTAGTGTAATGGAGCCCCCTCATGGCAACGCAGGAGGTAGTTACTATCACCGATTTGGCAAAGAGAATTCAGGTTTGCAGCCAAACTAAATTTACAGGGCAACTAGATTTAAGCCTTCAAGAATCGGCGAACCAGCGCTGGAGCCTGTATTTCTGTATGGGAGCCTTGATTTGGGGGTATAGTACCGTGCATCCAATTCGCCGCTGCCATCGTCAGATTTCTCAGCACTGCCCACAGATCTCCATCAATTCAGTTCGAGCGCAATCTTGGGATTACAACTACATAGCAGAATTGATGAGACAAAGGAGAATTCAACGAGATCAGGTAGCAGCAGTCGTTGAAACTACTCTTGTGGAAATCCTTTTCGATATCCACCAACAGGCAGAACAACTTCCTTATGGTTCAGGATTTCAACTGGCTTCTCAGTCGATTCCTCAAAAGACCATAGATTTATTGATCGATTCTAATTTGGTTTTACTTAGAGTTGATGAAGTTTGGCAGCGAGTCCAACATGATTGGGATGCTTGGCGAAATGCGGGTCTGGCAAAATGTTCACCCAACCAAGCTCCTACGATTTTAAAAGCAGATGAATTACAACGACAGACTTCACTGCTTGCCTACTATAACCTTACTGCTATGGCTGATGGCAAGCAGACATTAAGGGATTTAGCAGTTAAGTTGAAACAAAACTTATTGCTTTTGACTCAATCCTTAGCGCCCTCTATCCGTCAGGGGTTAATCGGACTCATTGACGTTGACGATCTCAACTCATTTGGGACAGTTGTAACCTCTAAAGTTCAGACAGCACAAACCAAACCCCCTGCTAATTCGGTTCAACCTCAACCGAGTAGCCCCCTAGTGGCTTACATCGACGATAGTCCAATTGATAGCCAGATGATGAGTCAAATTCTCTCCCAAGCTGGTTATCGGTTTATCAATATACAAGACCCAGTAACAGCGCTGCCAACGTTACTGGAACGCAAACCCGACCTGATCTTCTTAGATTTGGTCATGCCTGTTGCTAACGGTTATGAAATCTGCGCCCAAATTCGTCGTGTTTCATCCTTCAAAGATATACCTGTGATTATTCTCACTAGCAATGACGGAATCGTAGACCGGGTTCGGGCAAAAATGGTTGGCTCCTCTGGCTTTTTGGCAAAACCGATCGATTCAGACAAGGTGCTAGCAGTTCTGCAAAAGTATCTAGCAGCTCCAACGTCTCCCCAATTCCAGCGGTCGCCAACATCTCGGGATTGGTCTACTGGTCAGCAAGTTTAAAGCCAAAAGCCATTATCTAGGAAACGTTGGATTACCAGAACCTATTTTGTTTTATGACTACAGTTCTTTTAGTTGAAGATAGCTTAACAGAAACTGAGGTACTGACGCGTTACCTCTCTCAAGCAGGTCTGACAGTTGTTAGTGTCAAAAGTGGAGAGGAAGCACACATTAAGCTGCAATCTCAGAAGCCTGATTTGGTAATACTTGATGTGATTCTACCAGGACAAAGCGGATTTGAGCTTTGCCGCCAACTCAAAACCAATGCTAATACTCAAAAAATTCCGGTGGTAATTTGCTCAACAAAAGGAACCGAGGCTGACAAACTTTGGGGTTCAATGCTGGGCGCTGACGCCTACATTTCTAAGCCAGTAGATCAGCAAAAGCTGATGCAAACCATTCAGCAATTAACGGTTGTATAGTTCTTAGTCCTTACGCCTTAGTCCACAGAAGAGTTGAAGCTTGGAAAGTTAGCAAGTTGGAAAGTTAACAGATTTGTTGAGTTGAAAGTTAACAAGTTGTTAGCACGGCGGAGCGTAGCCCAAGTTGAAAGTTATGATGTACAACCTTCCAACCTACCCTTCAGCCAATGGCTTTGCCGAACAACCTTTAAACCTTCAACCTTCAACCCTAATGACTAATGACTAATAACTAATGACTAAATACCAGGATTGAAGTATGTTCACCCAAAACTTTGTCAGCTCAACAGCAAACAGCCTTGAATCGCTGACATTAGATTTTCTCAATGAAACTCCGATGTCTCCCGAAAGTGGAGAGCGGTTGCTTCGCTTTCCCCTCGGTCGCGAAGATAGTGCGCTACTGCCCCTAGAGCAGATTGCAGAAATTATCAGGGTGAATGTAGCGGAAATTTTGCCAGTTCCTGAAATGCCGAGTTGCGTTTTAGGAATTTGTAATTGGCGGGGGACAATGCTTTGGTTAATCGACCTGAATCATCTAGTTGGCTATCCCCCCCTGTTCCAGCAACAACAAGTGTTGCTAACCCCTATGGCAATGGTGATTCAATCCAAAGACCAAGCTGTAGGTCTGGTCGTGCAGCAAGTTAACGATATTGAGTTGCACGAACTGCAGAAACTTCAGCCGACTGCTCCAGGGATATTGCCATCCAAGCTCTTGCCCTTTGCTCTGGGCGTTCTGCCTCAAGGCAATGGTCCTGTCTTAGATGTTACGACCATTATTCAATGTCCCTTGTGGCAGATCCATCGAGGAAGAGTTTCTTAAAATTGATGAATTAGCAATTATGAATTATGAAACTGAGAATTTAAAAAATTAACGAATTAGCAATTATAAATTATGAAAATATGATAATTCATAATTTATAGTTCCTGATTTTCCGCTTCAATGCAGGATAAGGATTTACTCCAATTCATTATTCATAAATTCCTAATTCACTCATTCAGTTGAAAGGGCGCAAAAGCTATACCCAAAACAGGGTCTTTCTCGATTTTGGGGCATGGGTCATTTGTCGAGGCGATTGGTAGAAAGAGGAATTGCCCAATACCTATGACCTATTAATCTTCTCCTAACTTGTCTATGCACCGTTGAAAGGAAGTCATCTACTTTGACATTTTCCTGTAGAGGCTAATCATGACGAATCTGAGTCACACCAATTTAGTGAATAACAATAGCGATATGACCCTTGAGGAGTTTACTCCGAACCCACAAGAACTGGAGACATCTGAATCAATACACACTGCTCAACCCAGTTTCGATCCTTTAGCGAGTACTCATAAAAGTAATGGAGATGGTACAGCTACTGGTTTAACCGCTAATGGAGATAATTCCAACCAAGCGTTAGCATTACTAACTGCCATCAAAGCAGACCTCGAGCAGGCGGGAGATCTAGCTCAACCTGAAACCCAAGAGAAAATTATTCAGTTGGAAAAGTGGGTTCAAAGCTTGCAAAACGGAGGTAAGCGTCTCCCGAATGTTACGACCGAGCAATACTTCAAGCAGCAACGGCAGTGGTTATTAAACCTTGCCACTCAGATGCGCCGCTCTGGCAATCTGGAGACCCTGTTCAACACTACAGTCAATGAGGTTCGTCAGTATTTACAGGTAGACCGAGTTTTGATCTACCAATTCCAGACTGAGAACCAGGGTACGGTAGTGGCTGAGTCAATGGTTGCTGGCTATACTCCTAGCCTTGGGGAATTCCTGCCAGCGATCGCGTTTGGTGCTGGTGAGCGGTTAGAGTACCATCAACAGCAAATTGTAGCCCTAGAGCATATCTATCAAAAAACACGGAGTCCTTTCCAACTCCAACTGATGCAAAAGTATCAGATTAAAGCCAGCCTCGCTCTACCAATTTTCTTACAAGGGCCACTATGGGGCTTCCAAGGGAAAGTCTGGGGTTTACTGGTCTTACAGCAATGCTCTGGTATTTCCCGACGATGGCAGGAATCAGAAATTAATCTGCTCTATCAAGTCGCTAGCGAACTAACGCTAAACCTACAGCCTGAGGAACTTCGCACCCAAAAGCAAAAACTGGTTTCTCAAGACAAAGCTGCCGGAAGAGTGGTTGCTCAAGTCTTGAAAAAAATTCTTCACTCTCTAGATGTCGAGAGCGTCTTTACTAGCGCCACCAAGGAAATTCGGCAACAACTCAATTGCGATCGCGTCGCCGTCTATCGCTTCAATCCTGACTGGAGTGGAGAGTTTGTGGCGGAGTCAGTCGGGCCAGACTGGAATCCGTTAGTGGGGCCCGATATCAAAAAAATCTGGGTCGATACCTATCTGTATGACACGCAGGGAGGTCGGTATCGTCAGGAAGAAACCTTTGCGGTAGATAACATCTACACGGGTGGTCTTAACTCTTGTCACATCGACTTGTTAGAGCAATTTGAGGCGAAAGCCTTTGTCCTCGCGCCAATTCTGGAGGGAGAAAAGCTGTGGGGATTACTCGCTGCCTACCAGAACTCAGGCCCGCGTCACTGGGAAGAGACAGAGATCAGCATGCTAGCTATAGTAGGCCGACAGTTTGGCGTCGCCCTACAGCAAGCGGCATACCTAGAAAAACTTCAAGCTCGATCTGGACAAATCGCTAAAAGTGCAGATCGAGAGCGAGCAACGGCTAAGGTGATCGAAAAGATTCGCCAAAGCTCAGACATTGAAAAGATTTTCGAGACTACCACTCAGGAAGTCCGCAAACTCTTCAATATTGAGCGAGTGACCGTTTACAAGTTCCGCGACGACTATTTTGGTGACTTTGTCACAGAATCGGAGTCTGGGGGGTGGCCCAAACTCGTCGGTAGTGGTTGGGAAGACCCCTACTTGCAAGAACACCAAGGCGGCCGCTTCCGCAACAACGAAGCCTTAGTTGTTGATGATGTCTACAACGGCGATTTATCTGAATGCCATGTGGAAGCATTAGAGTACTTTGGGGTCAAATCCTGCATGGTAGTCGCTATCTTCCAAGGTAAGAAACTGTGGGGATTGCTCAGCGCGTTTCAACATAGTGGTGTCCGGCACTGGGAAGACAATGAAGTCAAAGTACTCAGTCAAATTGCCAGTCACTTAGGTGTAGCGTTGCAGCAAGCTGAGTACCTGGAAAAGTTGCGGCAACAATCTAACCAACTGGCAAGAACTGCAGAACTGGAGCGTGCGGCAACCCGAATCGTCGCCAATATTCGCCAGACCCTAGACCTAGACACAATTTTCAAGACAACCTCTCGAGAAATCCGGCAGATGCTCAACACGGATCGGGTCGGTGTGTTTCGCTTTCATCCTGACTCCGAGTTTAATGATGGGGAATTTGTCTCTGAAGATGTTGTGCCCACCTATCCCTCGGCAATGGACGTTCAAATTCACGACCACTGCTTTGGCGACAAGCACGCTCAATATTATCGGCTGGGGCGCGTCTGGGCCGTTGCGGATATTTACCAGGAAGGTTTAGCGGAATGTCACCTTGGCATCCTTGCGCCCTTTCAAGTGCGGGCTAATATGGTTGTGCCGGTGCTCAAACGGCGAGAGTTGTGGGGGTTGTTGTGCATTCACCAATGCAGCGGCCCACGTGAGTGGCAGGACAATGAGATTCAGTTTGTCAAGCAGGTTGCCTCTCAGTTTGGGGTTGCTTTGGAACAAGCGGAATACCTGGAACAGTTGCAGGAGCAATCCAGCCAGTTGGCAAAAGCTGCCGAACGAGAAAAAGCGGTTGCCAAGATTACAACGAAGATTCTCCAGTCTCTCAACGAAAACACCATCTTCCAAATCACCACTCAAGAAGTTCGGATGCTGCTCAAGTGCGATCGCACCGCTATCTATCGCTTCGAGTCGGATTGGAGTGGTACGTTTATCGCCGAGTCGGTGGCTAAAGGATGGGTGCCGCTGGTGAGTCAAGGTGTGCAAACTGTTTGGGCGGATACCTATTTGCAAGAAACTCAAGGCGGTCGGTATCGCCACAAAGAAAGCTTTGCGGTAGAGGATGTCTATACCATCGGTCACTCTCCCTGCCACGTTGAAATCTTAGAGCAATTTGAAATTCGAGCCTATTTACTGGCACCGATTTTCATCCGGGAAAAACTCTGGGGTATCCTCTGTGCCTACCAGAACACCGGGCCACGTCGCTGGGAAGAAGCTGAAATTCGTGCTTTGGAGCAGATCGGTCTGCAAGTGAGTGCCGCATTACAATTGGTGAACTACGTAGACCAAGTGCAGCAGAAGTCTGAGCAATTGGTCAACCTAGTTGAGCGTGAAACCAACTTCATCAACCTGATTTACAAAACAGGAAACCGGATTACGGAGCGCTTGCAGCAAGGAACGCTCAACACCGACAGCCTCTTCCGCGCCACTACCCAAGAACTCCGGCAACTGTTCAAGACTGACCGGGTAGCACTCTATCGCTTTAACCCGGATTGGAGTGGGGAATTCCTGATTGAAGATGTTGGTGGCACCTACAAGAGACTTGTAGGAACTGAAGCGGCACGAGTTGTTGATCCAATTTTGCAAGAAACCAAAGGCGGTCAATACAGCAAAAACCAAGCCAGTGTTGTCAACGACATTGCCGAAACGGAGAATTTAACGTTCTCGAAGATACTGCTGGAAGAGTGGGGCGCAAAATCCTACATTATTGCCCCCCTATTTAAGGGCGACCAACTCTGGGGCTTGCTGGCAACTTACCAGAATTCCGAAGTCCGTCATTGGGAAGAGGGTGAGGTCAACTTCCTGGTACAAATGGCACGGCAATTAGGACTTGTCTTACAACAGGCAGAATCTCTCGAACAAATTGAGCAGCAGTCTCAGCAGCTTACAGAAGCCGCCAAGCGTGAGAAAGCAGATAAAGAAGCCTTGCAGCAACAGGTAATCCAGTTACTGTCAGCCGTGCGACCGGCGCTACAAGGCGACCTTACGGTTCGAGCTCCCGTCACAGAAGATGAAGTGGGTACGATCGCCGATGCTTACAACAATACCCTGCAAAGTCTGCGCGGTATTGTCAAGCAGGTACAAGAAGCATCCCAGCAAGTGGCTCACACCTCTCAAGACAGTGCTGCCTCGATTACCGATCTGGCAAACCTGGCTCAGCAGCAGTTTGAATCTCTAGAAGACGCTCTAGAACAAATCCAAACCATGGCTAACTTCACCCAAGCGGTGGGAACCAATGCTCAACAGGTAGAAGCTGCCGTGCAACAGGCGAACCAAACCGTTCGGGAAGGAGATGCAGCCATGAACCGCACCGTGGATGGAATTTTGACCATCCGGGAAACGGTGGCAGAAACCAGTAAGCGACTCAAACGCTTGAGCGAATCATCTCAGAAAGTGTCCAGGGTAGTGAACCTGATTAGCAACTTTACCACTCAGACTCAACTGTTGGCGCTGAATGCGGCCATTGAAGCTACTCGCGCAGGAGAGTACGGACGCGGCTTTGTGGTGGTTGCCGATGAAGTGCGATCGCTTGCACGCCAGTCAGCAGAAGCTACCGCCGAGATTGAGCAGTTAGTTCAGGAAATCCAAGAAGGTACTGCTGAGGTGTCTAATGCTATGGAGACAGGGATTCAGCAGGTTGCCCAAGGAACCAATCTCGTCACTGATGCTCGTCAGCGTCTCAATGAGATTGTCGAAGCCACAACTCAGATCAGCCAGCTTGTTGAGGGCATTACTCAGGCAACGCAGCTACAAACCCAGCAGTTCCAATCCGTGACGGAAACCATGAGTGAGGTGGCAGCGATCGCAAATAAAACCTCAGAAGAGTCCATTGAGATTTCCACTTCATTCAAGGAACTTCTAGCAATGGCTCAAAACCTCCAAACCAATGCTGGTCAGTTTAAGGTCGATTAGATGAGTTGAAGGTTAGCAGGTCGTCAACTGTTCAAAGTTAGAAGGTTGGCGATCGCCGCGGGGCGTAGCCCAGGTTAGAGGGTTGGTGATCGCCGCAGGGCATGACCCAAGGTGTAGAACTCACCCTCAATGGGCTAACTTTCCAACCTGCTAACTTTCTCACCTACAACCTTCTTCAACTGCAATTTCAAGCAGGGTTAAACATTGGCAGGTTGTTAGCGTAGCGGGACATAGCCCAAGGAAAGCAAGTTGAAAGTCAATCCGTTGAAAACTTCAATCCTCTAACTTTCCAACCCTCAACCCTTTAACTTTCAACCTGCAACCCTTCTTCGGACTAAGGACTAATCACTCATGACTAATGACCCATCGATTCGTGAGCAAAGTTATCGTTACTTTCTTCAAGAAGCGCCGGAACTTTTGCAAGTTTTAGAACAGGAATTGCTCAGTCTTCGAGAAGACTATAGCATTAATAAAATCCATACCCTAATGCGAACGACCCATACCCTGAAAGGGGCAGCGGCGAGTGTGGGGTTGGAAACGATTAAAACAGTATCTCACTCCTTAGAGGATATTTTTAAAGCCCTCTTCAACCCTGATTTATCGATTGATGCAGAAGTTGAAGCATTATTGTTTGAGGGTTACGAATGTCTGCGCTTAGCAATGAGCGCCGAACTCACAGGAGGGCAAATTAATCATACTGAGATTCTCGATCGCACGGCTGCTGTTTTTGCCCAACTGCAAGAGAAATTGGGAGACTGTTTTGGCTCTGAAGCCCGGATTCCCAGCTCGGTAGAATTAGGCTTCGATGTGACCCAATCAATCTTTGAAGTCGGAGTCAATCAACGTTTAGAAGAGCTCGCCACTGCGATCGCCAGTGCTGATGTAGTCGCCATTGCGACTACGCTCCGAACTCAATCAGAAGTCTTTATTGGACTTGCTGAATCTTTGAATTTATCAGGGTTTGGAGCGATTGCCCAAGCCGCGATCGCTGCCTTAGACAACGATCCAGAAGACGCGGTAACGATTGCCCAAACGGCTCTGACCGATTTCCGGGAAGGACAGGCGGCAGTACTTCAAGGCGATCGCACTCAAGGGGGTCAACCTTCTGTAGCCTTGCAACAACTCGCCGGCTTGGCCCCCAGTTCGACTGAACTTTCTCAAGCTGACCAGTTAAAGGTTAGCACTCAAACGTCCACCCCACAGGCATCTCAACAGCAGCCAATCACTCACATCGAACTCAATGTGAGCAACAAGACTCCTGAGCCAGAACCGAGCCAGAGCGAATCCCAAGAAGACGAAATTGTCAACTCCCTTTTAGAAAGTATTTGGGGGGGAGAAACTGCCCCCGATGAAGATGCTGAATCCACCGAAGAGATTTGGAATGAGCAGGATGCAGAGCCAGTAACATCTTTTTCGACCCATCAGTTTACAACGGCTTCAGCTCAAGAGCCAGAAGTTACGGTTGAAACTCCTGTATTTGGTCAGTTCCGAAGCGATCGCGAATCAACCCCCCTCTCCCAGAAAGAGTCAGGGACTCAGTTGAATACGGTGCGGGTCAATGTGGAACATTTAGAACACCTCAATTACTCCATTGGGGAATTGCTCACAAACCAAAACTTGCAATCACTTCAAAACGAACAACTTCAAACTTCAGTTCGAGTTCTGCTCAATCGCCTGAAGCAACAACAACAATTATTAGGTCAACTCCAGGATTGGTCTGATCGTCTGTTCGTTGATACAGAAAAACGGCGAATTGGAGAACTCAGTGTGTTTTCTAAACATCGAGGGCCTTGGGGAACTCGTAATGCTCAAGAAGTAGGACTCAGGGGAGGAGGAAATACTGTCGTTCACCCCCAATCCTTCAGCTCGAATCCTCCAACTCCAAGCCAACAGGGATTTGATTCTCTAGAGTTAGACCGCTATAACGAAGCTCAGCTTGTTGTTCAGACGATTCTGGAAAATGCGGTGCAAGTAGCAGAAGCCTCGGAAGCGATCGAGCTGTTCGCGGCTCAGTCTACTCAGACTCTAGACAAACAACGTCGGCTACTCACTAGCACTCGCGATTCCTTGATGGAAGCCCGGATGTTGCCTTTAGGAGAACTTTTTAGCCGCTTCCCGCGTGTATTGCAGCAGTTAGAAGCGTTGCATGATAAGTTGGTCGCGCTAAAACTCATGGGTACGGATGTCTTGGTGGATAAAGTCATCGCTGAGAAACTGTATGGCCCTCTGCTGCACTTGGTTCGGAATGCCTTCGATCATGGGATTGAATCTCCCTCCATGCGACAGCAACTCGGCAAACCGGATAAAGGTCTCATTGAAATCCATGCCTACTATCGTGGTAAATCTTTAGTCATAGAAGTCCGAGATGATGGTCGGGGGTTAAATTTTGATGCGATTCGTCAACGGGGTTTAGACCTTCAGTTGATGAGCATCCAACAAGCCAACACCTTGTCCGAGACTCAACTGACAGAATTATTGTTTGAACCGGGTTTTTCCACAGCCGCTCAAGTCAATGACCTCTCCGGACGAGGAATTGGTCTTGATATTGTTCGCTCTCAAGCGCAAGCACTCCAGGGTTCGGTTTCGGTTCATTCTCGACCCTACCAAGGTACAACGTTTGTTCTGGAAATTCCCCTCAGCTTGACCATTGCTAAATTGTTAGTGACTCAGGCGGGTAATCGCATTTATGCCTTACTCTCTGATGCGATCGAGCAAATTTTCATTCCTCAAGACCATCAGATTCGGGCTTGGGAAGGGGGTAAAGTTCTCCAGTGGGGTCAGGGCAAGGATGAGCGACTCATTCCTATCCATCAACTCTCACAAGTCCTCGACTATTTCTCTGAGTTACCCGAATCCTTTGTCTCTGCGCCGAGGCGTCCTGTTATCACTCAAGGACAGGCGATGCCCATCATTCTGATCCACAGTGAGGATCGGTTGTTAGGACTGGAAGTAGATCAATTGATTGGGGAGCAAGAATTGGTTATTCGGCCCTTAGGGACAGCCCTTACACCACCTGATTATGTTTATGGTGGCAGTATTATGGCTGATGGTCGGCTGACGTTGGTCATTGATGGTGCTGCATTGATCCAATACTTGTTTGATCAACAGACGGATGGCATTACCAACACTGCTTTGGAGAGAGCAGCTTCTCCTCTGCTTCCATTTAGCCAACAACAACGGCAGCTACCCACCCAAACCCGTGCTGCTTTACCCGCCTCACCCGAACCCAATATTCGATCCAGAGGAAGCAGAACGGTTCTCCTCGTGGATGACTCCATCACGGTGCGCCAAGCCCTAGCCCTGACTTTACAGAAGGCTGGCTACCAGGTGCTTCAAGCTAAAGATGGTTACGAAGCGATCGAACAACTTCAGCGTCAGCCAGGGATTCAGTTGGTACTGTGTGATATTGAGATGCCTCGAATGAATGGGTTTGAGTTTCTCAAATACCGCCAACAAGACCCTAGCGTGGCAATGATTCCTGTGGTGATTCTCACGTCCCGAAGTGGTGAAAAGCATCGTTTGATTGCTTCAGAATTGGGGGCAACGGGTTATATCACGAAGCCTTTTCTGGAACACAAGCTGTTGGCACTCCTCAGTGAGGTACTGGAGAAAAGCACTTTAAATTCTAGTTCTAGGTAAGGGGGAGAACGTGATGTACGATGATGCAAATGTGGGTAAGTTTATCGTTTTTAAAATTGCAGATTATCACCTAGCTTTGCCTCTCAATCAGGTAATCAAGGTGATTAATTTTTCCTCGAGTTTGAGCACGGGGTTAAATACGATGGGCGTCATCCAGCTCGGTCGCCATATGATTAGAGTGCTGGATTTGTATGAACAGTTAAGTGTAGGGAGTTCAGAACTATTACCCAGCACCCCACCGTTTTTACTGATTACACGCACTGCGGAGGGGCAACTGTGTGGAATTGGGGTGGAGGAGCCGCCGAATTTGGTTGAGTTACCCCTAGACTTGATGCGATCGCTTCCTAAATCGGATTATTCCCACAAACCCGCTCTCAATTGGGTCAGTCATGCTGCTGTTATCGATCAAGAAAATGTCACGATGACGATTTTCCTGTTAGATATGGAGCGATTATTGAAACCCACTATCAATGATTCTCCCACACTGGCGTTAAAGCCATCGTGAAGCTGTACTACCCGAATTGCCACAGGGGTTACAAAGAAAGGCTCTAAAGCTCCAATGCAGATGGCTCGAAGGGAAGAAGGGAAAAAGAACTGGCATTCCGTGGAGGTAGGAGTCCACACCTGAAAGAAAAAAGTTTGGGAGAAGAGACGATAGTCATCTCTTGAATCAAAACATTCTTTTTCAATCCCACGTTTTTAAAACGTGGAAGACTTCTGCCTTCTATCTTCTGACTTGTAAGTAGGGAACGGGGAACAGGGAACAGGGAACAGGAAAGAGCCTACTTTCATAACCTGGTGATGAAATTTTTTCATTGGGACTGCCTTAGAGCCTTCTGTTTTCTGAAAGGATTTCTGCACCAACCCAGTTTTGGATTAATGTGAACTACCTACACCGCTCTTACGAGTCGGTGTAGGCTTCTAGTTTCATAGCCCGTTGCCCCTTCCCCTTACGGGTATTCGGTCTTACACAGGCTCCACTAGCAGGTGCGGGGTTCCCTCCGCACATAGACATGATTCGGATGCCTTCAGTTCTGATGTTCGACGCGGCATTGCCATCTCTATCGTGATGAGTGCCACAGGAGGGACAATTCCACACTCTGATATCGAGTGGCAACTCATCAACAACATGACTACAGCATGAACACTTTTTAGAACTGGGGAAAAATCTGTCAATTTCTATTAACTTGCCTTCTTTTCGCTCTAGTTTATAGGCAAGAAAATTGACAAACATTCCCCAACCGACATCAGATATTGCCTTTGATAGCTTACGAGAGCGTACCATACCCTTAACGTTGAGATTTTCCACAACGATGACTTGGCTTTCGTCTACCAGTTTCTTGCTGAGTTTGTGCAAGAAATCTTGGCGGGTGTTCAATATTCGTTCGTGAACCTTAGCTACAAATTTTCTAGATCTTTCCCTGGTTTTACTTCCTTTGGTTTTACGCGCAAGTTTTTGCTGCTTCTTTGCTAGATTTTTTTCATGACATTTCAAGTGCTTAGGATGAGAATACTTGGTCACTTCTTCACCATCGTGAACAATAGCAAAGTCTTTTAAGCCCAAGTCGATACCTAAAGTCTTATCTCCTCCAACCGAGTCAACAGGGTTGTCTGTCTGGCACAGGATAGAAGCCAAATACTTGTCCGAAGGAGTTTTGCTGATTGTAACCGTCTTGATTGTTCCCTTAATTTCACGGTGAAATACAGCTTTGATTTCACCAATTTTTGGAACAACAAGTTTATCCCCGTCAACGGTGACGTTCTGGGGATACTGAATTGACTGCTTGCCTTGCTTTGACTTAAATTTAGGCAACCTAGCTCTACCCTGAAAGAAGTTTGTATAAGCCTTATTGAGATTTATTGCTACGCACTGCAATACGGCAGAATAGCAATCCTCTTTTAGCCAAGGAAATTCTTTCTTGAGTTGAGGCAACATTCCTTTGTAAGTTGCCAGCTTTAAAGTTTTACCGGTTTCCTGGTAGTGCTGAATACAAGCGTTCAAGGCGTGATTCCAATACCACCGCGCACAACCAAACGACTTCGATAAAGCCAACTGTTGTTCTGGACTTGGATAGAGTCTTACCTTAACCGCTTTTAGCACGCTTTGTTTACCTCATTGCACTTATGTTAGCATTTGTGTGATGACAACGGGTAGACAAAGTGAAGAATGCAAGATTAAACATACGAATGTCTGAACGCAGATTAAATAAGCTACGTCAATATGCAGCAAGCAAGGATAAAACAGTGACTCAGATTGTTGAAGACTGGGTTGATAGATTACCAACTACAGCGATTGACAAAAACTCGAACACCCCTTAAAAAGGGGTGCATCTCGTTTTTGTCTGGGCATTCATCCCACGCTCCCCTTTGGGTGAGACGTGGGGCTTCTGCCCAATTAATCTAAAATCCTAGACTCTAAACTGTAAAAATTCCTATGAGTGCTTTTCGTGTTGGCATTGCTGGCCCTGTGGGTTCGGGGAAAACGGCTCTACTGAATGCGTTGTGCAAGGCAATGCGTACATCTTGTCAGATTGCCGTAGTGACCAATGATATTTATACTCAGGAAGATGCTCAGTTTTTGGTGCGATCGCAAGCTTTAGAGCGCGATCGCATTTTGGGTGTGGAAACGGGGGGATGTCCTCACACGGCTATTCGTGAGGATGCTTCCATGAATTTATTTGCGATCGCACAATTAGAGCAGCAATTTACTGATTTAGACTTAGTATTCTTAGAAAGTGGGGGTGATAACTTGGCAGCCACTTTCAGTCCAGAATTGGTGGATTTAACCATTTATGTGATTGATGTTGCGGCTGGAGACAAGATTCCCCGGAAAGGAGGCCCAGGGATTACCAAATCTGACCTCTTAGTCATTAATAAAATTGATCTAGCTCCTATGGTAGGTGCAGATTTAGGCGTCATGGAACGCGATGCCAAAAAGATGCGAGGCGATAAACCCTTTGTTTTTACCAATTTGAAGACTCAAGAAGGACTTTTAGCTGTCATCGATTTCGTTAAACTACACATGGGTTAGAACGAGGTAGGGTGGGCAGGAACCTTCAGAGTTGAAAAGCTAATTGCGAGTCTTGATAGACTGTGCCCACCGCACAGGAATTTACACGATGCAATATGCCAGTTTCATTTTTATTTTTTAGGCTTTCTCGACTTACTATTCAATCGCATAGTGCTAGAGCCAAGTTGAGTATTCCTTTTTAATACATCTGTACTAGTTTTAACGAAACAAAACTTAAAACGATATAATTGTGAATTAGAACTAAATTTCAACAATGTCAGCCATTGTTGCTCTTTTTTGGCGTTTAATTTTTTACGTTTGACTTGCGATCGTAGGGTGCTACGGAGCATAGGAAAGCTATTCAACGTTAGTGTAGCTGCTGGTTTACCACCAAAGGGAGACCCTGCACTAACGAAGTAAGATGCTTTTTAAATTTTGCTATCGACTAAATATTTCCTAAGCTTTAATTCTATCAATACGTAACAAAATTACTTTGCATCGAACTTGAATTATGATTGCCATTTCCGGATACCAGATTCTTGCACAAATCTATGAAAGTGCTAACTCTTTAGTTTATCAAGCTATCCGAGAACAGGATAATAAAGCAGTAATACTCAAGAAACTCAAAGAAGACTATCCTACCTCCTCTGAGCTTACCCGATACCAGCAAGAATATGAAATTATTCGCAATTTGAATATCGATGGAGTAGTTAAGGCGTATGGATTAGAAACTTATCAAAGAACTTTAGTTATAATTCTTGAAGATTTTGGTGGCTCATCCTTAACAAAATTAGTCAACAGAAATGTAGAAAAAAAACATATTTTCTCTTTGCGAGTATTTTTAAAAATTGCCATCAAAATATGTGAAATCTTAGGAAGTATTCACGCCAAAAATATTATTCATAAAGATATTAATCCATCCAATATTGTCTTTAACCCAGAAACCGAGCAACTCAAAATCATCGATTTTGGCATTTGTACCCAATTAACTCGCGAAAATCCTACGATAAAAAATCCCAATATTTTAGAAGGCACTTTAGCCTATATGTCACCGGAGCAAACTGGACGGATGAACCGTTCCCTGGATTATCGCACGGATTTTTACTCCCTCGGTGTCACCTTCTATGAACTGCTCACCGGAAAGTTACCTTTTGAGACAACGGATGCCTTGGAATTGGTGCATTGTCATATTGCTAAAGTGCCGATATCACCCCATGAGCTTTTACCAGAGATTCCCAAAACTCTTTCCGATCTTGTCATGAAACTGATGGCAAAAACGGCAGAGGAACGATACCAAAGTGCGTTCGGCATCAAGGTGGATTTAGAATTATGTCTAACTCAGTTAAACACTAAGGGAAAAATATCAGAGTTTCCTCTCGCCTCAAGTGATATTTCTGATAAGTTTCAAATTCCCCAAAAACTTTATGGCAGAGAACAAGAAGTTAAAACCTTACTAGCAGCATTTGAGCGAGTCGCAGGAGGAGAAAGAGAAGCTGGGCAAGAGGAAGGAATAATCTCTCAAACCAAAATCCAAAATCCGAAATCCAAAATCGAGATGATGCTCGTTGCTGGTTATTCTGGAATTGGGAAATCAGCACTAGTTGCTGAAGTACATAAACCGATTACCGAAAAACGAGGCTATTTTATTGGGGGAAAATTTGATCAATTTCAGCGGAATATTCCCTATTCGGCTGTCGTTAGTGCTTTTAAAGACTTGGTACGGCAACTATTAACGGAAAGCGAAGCACAACTGAACCAATGGCAAGAAAAACTTTTAGCTGCATTAGGCAGCAATGGACAGGTCATTATTGATGTGATTCCCGAAGTGGAGATGATTGTCGGGAAGCAGCCAGCCGTGCCAGAGTTAGGACTAAGCGAGTCGCAAAATCGCTTTAACCTCGTCTTTCAAAACTTTATCCGGGCATTTTGTTCCAAAGAGCATCCCTTGGTCATTTTTTTGGACGATTTGCAGTGGGCAGACTCCGCCACTCTCAAGTTGATAGAACTGATGATGACTGATACTGATACCCAATATTTATTTTTGATTGGAGCGTATCGGGATAACGAAGTTAACTCCACCCATCCCTTATTCATGACTCTTGATGGGTTACGAAATATTGGGGCAACCATCAACTTGATTACCTTAACTCCTTTAGCACTAGAGCCAATGATGCAATTAATTGCTGACACATTGCATAGTGACACTCCTTCTATCAAAGCCTTAGCAGAATTGGTAGTGCGGAAAACTGAGGGTAATCCTTTTTTTGTTAATGAATTTCTCAAAACTCTGCACGCTGAAAATTTACTCAAATTCAACTTCCCTCAATCTCCCCTGACTCCCTCAACCCCTCTTAGTAAGGAGAGTGTACAAGAAGAATCACTCAATTCCCCACCTGGGCAAGAAGTAGGGGGGTTATGGCAGTGGGATATTACCCAAATCGAAGCCAAAGGTATTACCGATAATGTGGTGGAATTGATGATTGGCAAAGTTAAGAAACTCCCAGAATCTACCCAGCAAGTTTTACATTTAGCAGCTTGTATAGGTGCATCTTTTGACTTAAACACCCTGTCGATTATTAGTGAAAAGTTACCCAATGAAATTTCACTGCAACTAACTCCAGCAGTTCAGGGAGGGTTAATCTTTCCCGCCTCAGAGTTAGATGAAAAACTATTAATTTTTAACTATCAGTTTGGTCACGACCGCATTCAACAAGCGGCTTATGCTTTGATTGATGAAACTCAAAAGCAAGCAATTCACTTTAAAATAGGTCGCTTGCTCTTAGAGAATACTGCACCAGAGTTATTATCAGAGAAGATATTTGAAATCGTCGATCATCTCAATCTTGGGCTTGAATTTTTGACTGCCCAAGAAGATCGAAATGAATTGGCAAAACTAAATCTATTAGCGGGTCAAAAAGCCAAGGCAGCAACAGCTTATGGGGCAGCAATTAAATATTTCCGTACAGGTCGAGAACTGCTAAGTGCAAATAGTTGGCAGAATGCGTATAACCTAACCTTAGCGATACATGAAGAAGCCGTAGAGGCGGCGTACCTTAACGGGGACTTCATCGAAATGGGGCAATTGGCAGAAGTGGTATTAAACCATGCCAAAACAGTGCTAGAAAAAGTGAAAGTTTATGATGTCAAAATTCAAGCGGCTGGAGCACAAGGTCACTTCAAAGAAGCGATTAAGATTGGACTCGTGGTTCTGAAACTGTTAGGCGTGACATTACCCGAAGAGCCAAGCCAATTGGATATTCAACGAGGATTCAAAGAAACAGCTTCACTTTATGTTGAGCCAGAAATCGAACAGCTCATCAATAAGCCAGACATGACTGAACCCGAACCGCAGGCAGCTATCTATATTCTATCGAGTATCAGTGCTGCCGCCTTTATAGCTGCTCCTGAACTGATGTTACTGATTGTATTATCGATGGTCAATTTGTCGATCAAATATGGTCAGTCCACTTGGTCGGCGTTTAGTTATGCCTGTTATGGATTAATTCTGTGTGGAGTCGCTCAAGACATTGAGTTGGGTTATAAATTTGGCAAATTAAGTTTGAATTTAGTGGAAAAGTTGAACCCTAAGAGAGGTAAAGCTAGGGCACTCGAAGCCTTGGGAGCTCACGTCATACACTGGAAAGACCACTTCAGGGAAACACTCCCCATTGTGAGTGAAGGCTATCAAAGTGGAGTGGAGACCGGAGAATTTGAATTTGCTAGTTATTGTGCATTCTTTGTCTGCGATCATTCTTATTTTATCGGTCAAGAGCTTCCAGAGCTAGAACAAAAGATGGCAACTTACAGTAACGCCATCAACCAGATTAGACGGGAAAATCCTTTTTATTGGGCTGCCATGTTTCGGCAAGCCGTTCTAAATTTATTGGGTCGCTCTAATAATCCCACTCGTTTAATTGGTGATGCCTACAACGAGGAGCAATGGCTACCTCTTGCGATTCAAGGCAATGATCGATTAGGAATTCACTTACTTTATCTCAATAAACTTATTTTATGTTATTTGTTTGGTGAAGAACACCAAGCTATAGAAAATGCAATTAGAGCAAAACAGTATTTAGACGGTGTGACAGCAATGGTTGTTGTCCCTGTATTCCATTTCTATGATTCTCTAGCACATTTAAGCATTTTTGCTGAGGCTTCAAATGCTGAAAGAGAAATTGTACTCAATCGGATTAGCACCAACCAGGAACAGATGAAAAAATGGGCTGATCATGCCCCAATGAATCATCTGCATAAATTTTATTTGGTAGAGGCAGAGAAAGCCCGAGTTTTGGGTCAAGTTGTTGAAGCCGAAGAGTTTTATGAGCGAGCCATATCTGGTGCTTCTGAACATGGATATATCCAAGAAGAAGCATTAGCTTATGAGTTAGCTGCCAAGTTTTATTTAGAGCGTGGCAGGCTGAAGATTGCTCAAACCTATATGAAAGAGGCACACTACGCCTACACCCGCTGGGGAGCTAAAGCCAAGATTGAAAATTTAGAAATAAAATATCCGCAGTTACTGCCTACATCATCTACTTCTAAAAGTATTACTTTTAGCCGCACGACAAATAACATTACTACAACCGGCTCTCAGGCAGGTGAAGCGTTGGATTTAGCCACCGTAATCAAAGCCTCACAAGTGATTTCTGGCGAAATTTTACTGGATAAATTACTCGCCAACTTGATGAAAATTCTCATCCAAAATGCCGGAGCGCAATGTGGATACCTGATTTTGCCATCGCAATCTGAGTTAGGAAACAGTAACGGGCATTGGGTGATTCAAGCGTCAGGGACAGTCGATTCCGATCAGTTTACCGTATTGCAGTCTATCCCTATTGAATCTATAGGAACACAAGGCTGTACTGTCCTACCTGTATCTCTTATTAACTACGTGATTCGTACCCACGAAACTATTGTTAAACATGATGCTGCTCATCAAGGGAAATTTACTCATGATCCTTACATTAAGCAGCATCAAACTAAATCAATTTTGTGTATCCCTTTGCTCGATCGCACGAAACTTAGCGCTATCCTTTATCTAGAAAACAATCTCACAACCAATGCCTTTACAAAAGACCGCATCGAACTGTTGAAACTTTTATCTGCTCAAGTGGCTATCTCCATCGAAAATGCCCAACTTTACACCAACTTACAGCGTTTCAACGAAAATTTAGAGCAATTAGTCCAGCAACGCACCGCAGAACTTTCTCAAGCTCTAGCAGACCTCCAATCTACCCAAAACAAACTGGTAGAATCTGAAAAAATGGCAGCTCTAGGCGGGTTGGTGGCTGGTGTTGCCCATGAAATCAATACCCCGATTGGTATCGGCATCACAGCAGCTTCTCTGTTAGCCGAAAAAACGACAGCGTTTTTCGAGATGTATAAAACTGGGCAAATGAAGCGATCGCAACTGGAAAAATTCCTAGATACTGCCATGCAAAGCAGTAGCATGGTTTTGAGCAACCTCAACCGTGCCGCTGACTTAGTCCAAAGTTTTAAACAAGTAGCCGTCGATCAGTCCAGTGAAGAACAACGCACATTTAATCTCAAACAGTATCTATCTGAAGTATTAATTCCCCTCAAACCCAAACTAAGAACCACACATCATCAAGTGGAAATCAAAGGGGATGACGCGATCGCACTGCACACTTATCCAGGTGCATTGTCTCAGATTATCACCAATTTCGTGATGAACTCTCTCACCCATGCCTACTCGACAGCAGACGCCGGACATCTCGTGTTGAACTTTAGACAGGAAGGAGAGCAAATAGTCTTTGAATACAGCGACGATGGCAAAGGGATGCCCCCAGAGCACTTAAGTAAAGTTTTTGACCCCTTCTTTACCACAAAACGGGGTCAAGGCGGAAGTGGGCTGGGCTTACACATTGTTTATAACCTGGTCACTCAAAAACTCAATGGTACGATTGAGTGTGAAAGTCAAGTGGGTGTCGGTACGAAGTTTATTATTAAATTACCTAGTTAATCAAAGGAAGTAGCCTTGCACTTTTGTCGTGCAGGCACTTGCCTGCTAGGATACGATATCTTGCCTGTATTGCTAGGGGAAGTTTGATTCCTCTAGACGCGGGCATTGCACGTAGATAAATAGAGATGTCTAGTTTTTAATCGTAGGATGTTTTGGATCAGCTCTTCAGGGTGAGATTTACCCACTCTATTCTGACAATAGACGGGGGGACACGGAGAAATTAATTTTCATGCGTTCTATTGTACGCAGTTCATGAGGGCTACTAATAAAATAATAAAGTCAAGTTATAAATACAATGTTAGAAGAGAAGAATAATCAGCCCCCTAATGAAGATGATGATGAATTAATATTTGCTGACGAAGATGA
>CBKWLJ010000095.1:0-22362 GCA_966675205.1 uncultured bacterium | reverse complement strand
GCAAGACCACCTAATCCAATCGTGCCAGCAACAATCAAGTCGGCAGTTATGGGTGATTTCCAGGAACCATACGGTGTAACTTGCGATTCGGTCATGCTTCTTCCTCGTTGGACAATCCTACGCCTAAAGGCTAATTGCTATTCCATTATTAGCCGCAAGTGTGTTCTGTGCACTCTTCAAGTGGGAATATAAAGATAACTCCTGTGAGTGCAGCAAAGACTAGACCTCTTGCAAAAGTATTTTTTTGATAGCGTTTGCGTAGCATGGTGCGATAGCAGCATAGCGGTAGCGAGTTTACGAGCGTCTGCTGTTTGCGTCAATTCTTGTCTACTGTTCCCCGTTCCCCGTTAAGAAGTTCCCGACTTGGAGCAAGAAGTCTACTAAGTTGCACTCTTTAAACCTGATTGCGAGGACACCAATTAAGTCTAGGGATAATGCTTAACATTGAGGTGCGTCCAATCCAAAATCAACAAGAACTTGAGGAAATGTACTACCAACGGTGGCTTGTCCTCCGAGCGCCTTTAAACCTGGAGAGGGGAACCGAAAAGGACAAGTATGACGATAGCGCCTTTCACCTCGTTGCCATTGGCAATGACAAGGTGATTGGTTCAGCTAGACTGCGGCAACTGTCCACAGAGTTGGGAAGTATTGCTTATGTTGCCGTGTTACCTGAGTTTCAAAACCAAGGAATTGGCACGCAGCTTATCAAGGCATTGGTAGAAAAAGCCCAGGAACAAAATCTCAAGACCTTAAGATTAATGACTCGGCTTAGTGCCTTGAGATTCTACAAAAAACTAGGATTTTTGGAGCAAGGAACCTCGTTTGACTACCTGGGCATTCCCCACATCTTTATGTTTCTTCCCTGCTCTCTCTCCTGAAGAAAGGTTGGGATTTTTTTTAGGTTCTGAATAAAAGCAGAGCGTGAGATTTTGGATCACATACTTCACAAACTCCGACTCTTTGATTGTGTTACAAGAACCTTTGATTCGCAGAGTTTTATGTATATCCTTTATCAGGTCAGCTTTGTAAGTGTAGGTCGAGCTATCCGGTTTTTCAAAGGTTATTTCCGCTGTGATTACATCGTTGTCTGAATTTTGCTCAAGGATTCTGCCTGCAACGTTGTAGTTAAACCAATCCCACCCGTACTGGAGGATGAGTTCTCTTTCCATAGCCTGAATTTGAATTGGCAGAATTCCCCAGCCTCGATACACTCGATTCAAGCATCTGATATCACCCGTTCGAGTCAAAATAGACTTGAAGGATTCGCGATTGAGAATGCCATAGTATCTGCCTTCTGGGAAATCGATTATTGTTGGCGCAAACCGATGTCCCCCAAAGTGGCTCGCTTTCCAGATGCGAACATGGCTTAAGGATAACTCACTTACAGTCGCTAATGCCTCCTTATAGAAGGGATTTCCATAACGAGCGCAACACTTATCGTGGCTGCCATGAGTGCAAACTAAAATATCTCTGGCTTCACTTTTTTC
Organism: uncultured bacterium; assembly: GCA_966675205.1. Lineage (GTDB taxonomy): Bacteria > Cyanobacteriota > Cyanobacteriia > Cyanobacteriales > Coleofasciculaceae > JBFLZA01. Next base: position 20,875 of record CBKWLJ010000095.1, on the reverse strand, counting down.
CTCGTTTTCAAGCTCTGTATTGGAAGGCAATCCTGGAGTTTCGCCAGCTAAATATTGCCTAACTACATCAGCGACGTTTTCAATCGTTTCGACATTAAACTCTTTCTTCTGATACCCCTTTAAAAGCCCTCGTTTTTTCTTGTCGAAAATCAAGACCTTAGTAGAATTTTTGAGTTTCGATTCAGCAGAAGTAATTAATAAAAATCTTACCGAAAGCTGCTTCTGCCTAACTTCTTCTACCAAGCTTCTCAGATTCTGGGGAACAGAGGTTGAATCAAATGCTTCTGGTGCCCAAGGAGGCGGACACTCAACTAAAACATACGTCGATTGATTAGTCCCACTTCCAATAAGGTCTTCGTCTGCTTGCCGAGAAAATTCAGAACAGAAAAATTTAGTCATCACTGCTACTGCTCTAGATGAGTTCCGTAATAGGTGTTAGTGTCAATAAAAATAATGCCTTCGACTACTAGACAAGATAAAAGGGGAGCAATATCAAGATCCCAATCAAAATCAGGTAGCCAATTTATGACATCTTGCCCAGTAAAATGCTCTCCACTCAATATTTTCTCAATGAGAAAGCGAGGCACCCCTTGGAGAGATACTTCCTTACCTGAAGTGGTAATGGTGTATCCACTACTGTCTGACAGTTCTTCAATTCTGAATCGCTGAAATTTCGCGCTTTTGAACTGAGTTTTAGCTCCAAATGGAAATACGTTAAACCCAGCTTGATAGGGTAGAGAATATCTAGCGATCGGCTTTCCTAAACTATCAAGATAATTGTTATAATCCTCTCCAATATTGCTATTTACAAGATACTGGTTTAAGGTTTGGACTAGAGTATCTATATGGACATTAATAGATGTTGGTTCTACACGTAATGGCAAACTTTTGCGCCACTCTTCGTTCTGACGCAACTCACCCACTAACCATTCCAAAACGTCAATTCCTGTTTTGCAATGCACTCCCAAGGTAAGATGTAACGAGGGTTCATCTAGAGCGATCGCATAATGCCAATGTCCGCGTGGGATGTAAAGAACATCACCTGGATGCAATGTGCAAGTTAAGTACGGTTCTCCTTTGGGGGGTGGGAGAGATACAGATTTCTGTTCTGGTAAAGGATATTTAAGAGTATCGGGGAAGACATACCATTGCTTTGTTCCATCTATTTGTAAGATGAACACCTCATGGGTGTCGTAGTGCGAAGAGAAACCCTGGCGTCCGGCCCAAGAACAGTAAGCATTGACTTGAACGCCATAGCCCAAATCGTATTTAACTTCGGATGCAAATGACGCAATTTCTGGAATCAGTTTGTGTACCCCGTTAATGATTAGAGTTGCGCCTTCTTGACATAATTTGATGAGATTTTCGCTCTCGCTTTCATCAAGAACTTTTCCGTCTAACGCTAAACGAAGTTCAGGATAGTTTAATTGATGAAAGTTGAGGAGGTATGTTAGTTTCTCCCATGAAAATAAGCGCTCAAATTTTCTGTTTCCTTCTCCAGATATGAAGACAGCTTTGTTCGTCCAATCCTTTTTTAAGAATTCTTTAATACTGTAGGGATTCAATATACCTGTCAATGAACGCATATTTGAGAATCTTTATCAAATAAAAACAAAAAAAATATAATTTGTCTTTGCTATAAAACTATATATATTAATCGGCATGTATAGCAAAAGGCAGAAAGCTCTCGGACAGAAGGCTCTTATGTCTATTACTGGTATATCGTCCTTGCAGCCGTTAAATCTGCCCTAACCTTTATGGCGACAGCTATATCAGGAGTAAGGAATAGGAATTTTTTATCCTGTACTACCTGATACAACATTAATGGAGGCGATTATCAACTATTCGTTGCTAAGATCGCTGCCATCTGCGTCAGCACCTAGCCCAGAGGTAGTGTTTACCCTCGTCTGCGGTGCGATTTCCTTAACTTCAATCTGAATCTTGCTGGCACGGATTTGCTTTGGAGCTGATACTTTGCTTTGCTCTGACATGCTGTGTCTCCGTATAGAAGTAATCACCCGATTCTCCACCAGCCTCTAGTGCGATCGCATTAGAGATTGGAGAAGAGGTTGTCTCTTCGACTGTAACCTGAAGTCAATAAAAAAGGCAATAGTTGAGAATAACTTGCAGGTAAATTTAGCCCAACCGATAACCGGGTGCTGGCTAAACCGCATCCAATATCACGTACAACCGAAGCATCGCTTTTGCCTCTAGGCTATGCTTTGCTGCGTGAGTTCGTTGAGTTTCTTTCTGATGCTTTCAATGCGTTTGCGGTTCACTCCCAAGTCTGACTCTCCCAGACGAGAGGCAGAACGAACGTGAATCACCTTGGCATCTGGAGCGAGTAAGAATTCCACATCATCAACAAACCCCATCAGCTTGCTCTTGAATTCCGCGTATATATAATTTTCGGTTTCCGTGGTAATTGTCGTTCTTTCCATGCTTTGGATCGCACTTTTGAGGTCAGCCATTGCCTGTGTCGGTGTTGAAGTGTAGCTTAAAGGCTCAATGTTGTGCGTAGCATCTTGACTTTGGCTATTGACGCAATTCGGTGTGCTAGGGCAAGGCGCTAGTTGCCCGGATGCTTGGATGCCGATAAGGTCAGGTCGTTTTCCAGCAAACATGGTTCCTCCTGAAAAAGCTAGCGTCATTCCTATCCAACCGACGGCAACAAGAACTAGGCATATAGCGATGATGAGTGCCGATCTAAAAAGCGATCGCTTTTGAAGTTGTGTGTTCATTAGGCTTGCCAGGACGCATGTGTAAACTTTCTTTACACTATTACAGTAAGCCTTCTAGTTCGATCGCTTCTATCATTTGAAGACCACGAGGGTCCCCCACTCTTAACAGTGCAGCTTTAGCATCTTCCTGAACTCCCAGATCTTCATCTTCTGCGAATGCTTCAATCAAACCATCGATCGCACCGGCGTAGACAGGATTGGAGGGAAGTTCCCGGCATAGCTGTCCTAATGACCAAGCACAGTTACTTCGCACTGCGGCAACCGGATCTTGCTTCAACGCAGTAATTAGCGGTGGAATAGAGGCAATGATGTCTTCATACTCCAGTTGTGCCATTTGTGCCAAAGCACTAGCGGCCCACAACCGCACGGCTGAAATATCATTCTTGAGAGCGTCCGTGAGACAGGGCAAGGCACGGCGATCGCGACAGTTGCCCAATGCCCAAACCACACCTTTCCGGACATAACCATTCCAATCGCAGTTGAGCTGATCGATCAATGGCTCTACCGCTGTAGGACTGGGATTACGTCCTAAGGCATAGGCGGCACTGACTCGCACCAACGGGCAAACATCCTTCAACAGGTGAATGAGGTGAGGAATTGCCCGTTCATCTTGAATTTCACAAAAAGCTCGCGTTGCCAGCATCCGTTGCGGCGTTTCTCGCGCCGTTAACAGTGCCAACATCGCTTCGGGATCGGGCTTGTGAGCTTCTGACTCGGCATCAATCGGCTCTATAGCATCTAGAGGGCTTTCTAGATCAGCCGTGACATCGAGTACGCTCAGATCATCGTCATCATACATATTTGATAAAGTATCGCATCCTACCTGATTGCACCAGTCTCTTCCTGCTACTCTTAACAAAAGAGCGGGGGAAGAGATGAGAAAACGTTAAGAAAATTAAATTTACTCCCTCCGTACCTCTAATTCAAAAGCTGAATTTGGTATATTACACGACACTAAGGAATGTTTGATATACCAATCTTTCTGATGTTTTTAATGACAGGGGGGGCAATGTGACCGACCACCTAGAGCCTTATCGCCGAATGGCTCGTTCGATTCGATTTTTTCCCCCACTTTCCTTGGAGCAACCGCCTCAAGAATCGGTGGCGCTGACAGGAACGCCAGCGCTAGGGAGTTCATCGACCAGGAAAACCATTGCGGATGACTATGAAATTTCGGCATTAGAGCCGCCGATTGATCCATCCGAACATATTGCTGCCATAGTTAATGAGGCAGTCAGCCGACCAACGGTTCTTCCGACGACTTATGCGATTCAAGAAAATATTGGCGATCGCATAAGTCGATTGGCTACTCCCAAGCCTCCTAAGCCAGTAACTCCAGCTACCATGGAGTTCAAAATTCCGCAACCCTTTCTAGAAGAGAACGGGAAATCGGCTCTGCCAAAGTATGAGCCGATTAAGGACGATACAACCCAGCAGACAGATGATGTTAACTTAGGAGCGTCTACTACAGGGGCAGTCGTTGCCGAACCGCCAACTGCCCTAACCGAGGCCCCTCAACCGACAATCGAGGAAGACACAAACCAGCAGTTAGAGGCTATCGAGCCAGAACCCGCAGCAACCTCAAGGGATGAAGCGCCAACGGTTACAGAAATACCTGAACCGGAGGGAATCGAGGAAGACACAAACCAGCAGTTAGAGGCTATCGAACGAGAAACCCCAGAAACAGAGGTTTCTCAAGTGCCAACAGGCGAGGAGATACCTGAGCCGGAGGCGATTAAGGAGGACACAAACCAACCCGAACCCTCAGCGACAGTTGTTGCCGAAGACACAACTGTTGAAGAAATACCTGAACCTGAGGCGATCGCAGAGGAGACAAAAAAGCAGATAGACGACAATCACTTAACGGCCTCTGCTACAGTTTCTACCGAAGCGCCATCCGTCGCCCAAACGTCCAGCGACGAGGCAGGGGGGGTTGTCGTCGAACCCTTAGAAGTCGAAAAAACACCCGAAGAAGGAGCATCTGCGGCGGACGTCGTCGAACCCGTTTCTGTTGAACCAACAGTTGATCAGGAAGCAGTCCAAGAGACTCAAGAGCGATCGCTTTTGGATCGAGTGTCTGAAGGGGTGAAGGCAGTGATTACGGCTTTTCAACAGCCAGAGGTTGAAACAGAGCCAACGCCTTCGGAAACAGCAGCAACTGAAGTACCTGCCGCTGATACGGTTGAACCGTTAAAAACTCAGGTAGCAGCAGAAACTTCAAAAGAAGCTCAAGCCAACAAGAAGGAGCCTGTTGCCGCTAAAGCTGAGGCAGTAGCAACCCCTCTCAAGGAGACAGATGCTGAGAAAAAGCCTTCCGATGTAGCGGTAGAAGCCGTACCAGCAGTAGAGGAAAAAGCCCCAGACACCAAAACGGATGAGATTACTTGTCCGGAATGCGAATCTACCAACCTCAAGAAAAACGGGCGTCGTGGAGGCAAGCAAAGGTATGCCTGTAAAGACTGTGGTAAGCAATTTGCGGCTGAGGTAGAGCAGGCGTCCAAGAACAAAGACAGCTCTCGTGTTGAGACGGCAAAAGTTAAAGACTCTGAGGTAGAGGCTAAACTCTCTAATAAGCGTTCCAGCAAGAAGAAGACAAAGTCCAAAGGGTTTGGTAATTCCCAAGTGAAGAAATAGGACTCATTGAGCGGCACAGCTCATTCCAGAAGCTGGGGGCCAAGGGGTTTAACCATCCATAACGATTGTGTTTGGTAGCCGAGCTGGTGGTAAAGTGTCAGGGCAGGTTGGTTGCTCTGAAAAACTTGAAGTCCGATTTGGCGATCGCCCCTTGCCCTTGCCCAGTCTTGGGCATAACGCATTAACGCTGAACCAATTCCCTGACGGCGATGCTCTGGCAGCACGTAAAGTAAAAAAACATGAGCATAGCGATCGCCTTTTACCTGATCGATCGCATTTCCCATCCACAGACAGGCGACAGGTTGATTCTGTGGCAATGATGAGGAGACAACCGAATCCCCCGAAAATTTGCTCTTAGCTGACTCAACCCACCATAGAGGCGTTTCTCTAGAAAAGTACTGCTTAACCGTTAGCGCTAAATGAGAAAAGTCAGTCTGTTCCGGGAAAAAATCTTGATAAGAGAGTTGGAGGAACTTCAATAAGGTTTCCCGTTCTCGCCTTGTCCCAGTACGCAGCAAGTAACCCGGTAATAGTTCTTCAGACACTAGTCCTAGCCAAACATTAACCTAATTCGGAATTCGGAATTAAAGACGGGTGATATCATGTCCGCCTAAACAGTTATCATTTCCTTCTAACTTGCAGCCTTGCTTCTGTCATCTGCCATCTGCTTTATTCCAACCAAAGTGTAAGTATTCAACCGGACATGATACGAGAGTCCCGTATATGGGATTTAAATTCCCATTTGTGAGCATAGCGAACCGCAGACTATATCAATTACGACGAGCATTGCGGCGACGTTGCCCACTATCAATTATGAATTGTTAATTGATTCCCTGTTGGTGACTGAAGGCTAGCAGATTCAATATCCTCAATAGGTGCAGGCGCAGCCATATCAGAGGGCAAGAAGATACGAGCGCTCACAGCTAATAGCGCCACCAAAAACACTAGCAAAATCAGGAATGGAGCAATATATTGACGAAAAATAGCCATGTTTAACTCTGTAGACGGAGGAATTTCTGAAAAATTAGCTAAAGATTTGTAAAGCCCTCGCTGTATAGTCTAGCGATTTTTGGAGAGTTTGATCAGGAATTTTTGCTTAGTTCACACATTGGTTAATTTGTCAATTATTTTGTCCCTGATACCAAGTTGCATTCATACGTAGCATATTCATTTTCTGGAGCGTCTGTGGGTCAGTCTCAACTACTATCTTTGAACGCAGCTCGGGATAAATTGGTATCCTAGCACTCTGAACTCCTGAGAATTTAGGTTGAGAAATCTATCCACACTTTACTGGAGGTTGCCAAGTGCCGTAAGGAGTAGCGCTAGGAGCAGTAGGTGTAAGGATTACTTTACCATCGGGTGCAATGATCCAACCTTGTGCTTCTACAAGTTGCTTGGGAGCATTCCACGAACGCTTCGCAGCCGTTACAGATGGAACCAACTCTTGCTCTCTTGCTTCCCTGCTCCCCCGCTCTTCTGCTTCTTTCTGAGAAGTGGTAGTGGTGGGATTAACTTTAGAGACATCACTATTCATATTCTGTGCCTCTAAGTCGAGTGTTACCCAATTAGTGATTACGGCTTCACCCTGTAGCATTTCGTTAGGACTGGTAGGTAACCCACCACGCCCTGTAATGACAAAGCGACTTCTGGAAGCTGCCTGTTCGGGAGTACAGCGGCGGTCAATTAATTTGGTTGCATCGACAATGTCAGTGGGCAATTGAATTAACCCTTGCCTGGGGTCAACAGTCGGCGTGTTTTGTTCAAAAACACCAGCAAGACCAAAGTCTGAGCTAACAGTAATGTCGTTTTGAGGAGTGCGCTTTTCTCGAAACTCGATGCCAAACAGACCTTGAGTGGTGATGCGGACTCGACCCCCATTGCCCCGGACAGCATTGGCAGTGATGTCGCTTCCTTGAGAACCTGTGGGGGGTGTAGCAACGATGAAAGTAGAGTTAATCGTGACGTTGCCGCCATTGGCTTCGTCGAGAGCATTGGCGGAAATCAGGCTTTCATTGTCCATGCGTAGTAAGTCTAAGCCAGTGAGCGTAATGTTTGCCCCGCTTTCGCCACTTTTGGCTGTTTCAGCAAAAAGTCTGCCTTGGTTAAGCTGCAAGGAATTTGCTTGAATCGTCATGTTGCCTGCCTGTCCTTGAGAGCTGCTCACCGTGACTTGCGCCCCATCAGAGACAGACATTTGCTTGGTTTCAACGGTCAAGTTTCCGGCAGTGCTGCCAGCGATCGCGTTAACCAATAGACCACTGCCTGTGCCGCTCAACTGCACTGAATCAGACGCCTTAACAGTCAAACTCCCCCCGTTACCCGAGCTTTGCGTCCTAGCACTGATAAATGCCCCATCTCGCACTAACAATGAGCCAGTGTTAATCGTCACGTCTCCAGCTTTCCCGCTCGATTCTGAAGTAGCTGCTGCAAACACGCCACTGGGAAACTGACCATCGGCAGAGGTGCCACTCACTTGCACAAGCTCAGAGGCATTGACCGTCAAATTCCCCCCATTGCCTGCACCAAAGGTACTAGCACTGACAAATCCTCCATCCTGCGCTATCAATGCCCCCGTGTTAATCGTCAGGTCTCCTGCATCTCCTTCGCTGCTGGTGTTAGTATAGAGCGTTGCGCCATCGCGCACTAGTAACGCAGGAGTGTTAACTATCAAGTTGCCACTATCTCCAGTACCTGCCGTCCCCGCATAAACACCGCTGGAAAATCGACCGCTTCCTATCAGTTTCACAAACTCAGAGGCGTTAACCGTCACTTCGCCGCCCTGTCCAGCACGATAGGTATAGGTTGAGGCATAGGCTCCACCCGTAGCGATGAACCGCCCTGTGGTAATGCTCACGTTACCCGCCGCTCCCGTCCCGAAAGCTTCGCCTGTCAAGCTGCTGGCACTCAGACCATCTGCCGATTCTCCAAGCAGTTGCACTTCTTGGGAGGCGTTAACCGTCAAATTTCCCCCCTTGCCTGCACCAGCAGTGCTAGCATTAACCGTTGCCCCATCCCGCACTAGCAACACGGGGGTGTTAACTGTTAAATTTTCACTATCTCCAGTCCCAGTTCCAGCCTGAGTATAAAGACCACTGGAAAATCGACCCCTTCCTATCAGTTCGACAAACTTAGAAGCGTTAACCGTTAGTTGACCCCCCCGTCCAGCACTATAGGTAGAGCTTGAGGCATAGGCTCCACCCGTAGCGATGAACCGGCCTGTTGTAATGCTCACGTTACCCGCCGCTCCAGTTCCGAAAGCTTCACTTGCCAAACTGCTGGAAAACTGACCATTTGCCGACTCTCCGACCAGTTGCACAAGGTCAGAGGCGTTAACCGTCAAATTCCCCCCCTTGCCTTCTCCAAACGTGCTAGCATTAACTACCGCCCCATTCCGCACTAGCAACACGGGAGTGTTAACTATTAAGTTTCCACTATCTCCAGTACTTGTAGTTCCAGAGTTAGTATAAAGACCACTGGGCAATAGACCGCTTCCTATCAGTTCCACAAACTCAGAAGCGTTAACCGTTAGTTCGCCGCCCCGTCCAGCACCATAGGTAGAGGTAGAGGCCTGAGCTCCACCCGTAGCGATGAACCGCCCTGTAGTAATGCTCACGTTACCAGCCGCTCCAGTCCCGAAAGCATCGCTTGTCAAACTGCTGGAAACCTGACCATCGGCGGAAGTGCCAATCAGTTGCACTGAATCGGAGGCTCTCACCGTCACACTTCCCCCGTTGCTTCCACCAGAGGTGTTAGTACTTACCACTGCCCCATCCCGGACTAGTAACGTACCCGTGTTAATCGTCAAGTCTCCTGCCTGCCCCTTTGAAGCTGAGAAAGCAATAGCAAACAAACCACTGCCATCCCCAATGAGTTGGACTGAGTCAGAAGCATTGACTGTCAAATTCCCCACATTGCTTTCACCAAGGCTGCTCGTATTCACCTTTGCCCCATCCGACAGCAGCAATGTGCCCGTGTTAATCATCAAGTCTCCTGTCTTCCCGCTCGCTCCTTCGCTAGCTAAAGTAGCCATTCCCCTACCCTGAAGTTGCACGCTTTGGGAAGCATTGACTGTCAAATTCCCCCCATCCTCTTCACCATCAGTGCGAGTAGACACCAGTGCCCTATCCCGCACTAGCAATGTGCCAGTATTAATCGTTATGTCTCCTGCCTTGCCACTCGATTCTTGATTTACTGAAGTAGACAAGTAACCGCCAAGCAGTTGCACTTCTTGAGAGGCATTAACTGTCAAATTCCCCACCTTACCTTCACCAATAGTGAAAGCAGCGATAGATGACCCATCCCGCACTAGCAACTTCCCCGTTGTGATGTTGATGTCACCTCCCTTACCTCTAGCTCCCTCTGACACCGAATTTCCGATCATGCTCCCATCAGTCAGGTTGATCGCTCCTGTCGCATTAATGTCTATATTTCCTGCAATTGAATCAGCAGCACCCAACCCTGGACCTATCCCCGCAAAAAGTCCACTTCCTCGCGCCATTGTTAAGTCAAAGGCATTGATGCCAATACTCCCACCCCCGCCAGCCGCCACAAACCCTATTGCGCCATTGGTCAGGGATATATCGACAAGTGCCAAACCTTGAGGAAAGCTTGAACTCAGGTTAGAACCATTGCTATTGAGTTCTACCGTACCCGTTCCTGCTACAGCTCCCAACTCGACTCGACCGCCAACAGCTGCCAAAATAGCACCATCTAAGCTAACGTTGCCACCCACAAGGGCTAAGGTTTGACCATCGGGAACTTGGAGAAAAGACCGCTGCACGGCAATACTTCCAGCATTGCTCCCGTATTGCAAACCCAGAGGAACGCTAACAGTTAGCAACGGTGGAGCTTGTGGATTGGTGGCACTAAACTTTATTCCATTGGGAAACGTTATAGCACTCGCCGTACTGGCTACAAATGAGCCTCCCACATCTAAACGGGCATTGGGTCCAAAGATAATTCCATTGGGATTAATCAGAAACAAGTTGGGATTGGATTGACCGAATGTGCCCAGAGTTCCCAAAATCTCAGATGGGTTATTTCCCGTCACCCGTGTCAGAATATTCTGAATCGTTGCAGTAGGACTAAAGAAATAAGCTCCTCGACCTTCACTCACATTGAATTCTTGGAAGCTATGAAAGAGGTTAGCGCCACGAATTGCTCCACCATCAATCGCTTCAACAGCAAGACCATTGAAGTTTTGGATGACGGTGGAACTCTCAGTGCCAAGCGTGCCATCTGGGACAATATTGCTCTGAGCTAAGGCGCGATCGCTTTTTACTGCGAATACACATACACCACTTATTCCTAAAGTCAATACGATTCTTACAGCCGTTTTCATCCAGATAAAATACTTCCACAAAGCCAATAATGAGCTGTTTGTTATCAGCGAATTCAACAACAAACTTACTACGATTTAATCTTCAATTTTTTAGATAATAATGACAATATTATTGTCATTAATCAACTCTATTGATGGGTTAAAAATTAAGCTTTTTATCCCTGATTAATAGAATAAGAAATGGCAATAATTTGAATTAGCTTTATGGCTGAGTTTAAAACCTCCAAAGCATCTCCTCCAAAGCCTCTAATCTGATCAAATCCGTTGAGATAATCATCGTAAAAACTCTGGAGCGTCTGAATCGTCTACCCTTTCCCTTATCCCTTATCCCCAACCAAAAAGAGCTGGAGAGTTTCCCTTGAATCTTTTCTGACCCTATGTAATTTGTAAGCCTGACAATTATCTGCGATCGCGCTCTAAGTCTTCAATCGCTTTTTCCCAATACCAATTTTCCGGCATCCAAGGAAAATTCTGCCTGACCTCATTTACTAAACGCTCTGCGGCAGCACGGTCGCCATCTAGCATCCTGATTAAGCGACTTTCAAGCTCACTATCAGCGTAATGGTGGCGTGGGTGACGGAGTGTTTTTCGCCGTATAAAGGGTACCTCAACAGGAAGCTCGATTGGCTCTGGCGGTGAGCTTACTGATGCTGGTTGTGACTGTTGCCTCCAGAATAACAGGAACAAACCATAAATTGTTACAACAATCGTGAATAGGAGGAAGAGTATTACTAAAACAGTAAAGGAGTCAACTGGCAACAATCCCTGGATGAACAGGGAGAGAAAATAACCCAATACACCAGCAGCAATGATGGCAACGAAGAGGATAAGCGTTCCGAGAAAGATTGTTAGATTAAACCTCATAAGCCTTGTTCCTAGTCATCCAGTCCGGGGCGGGGCATTGCCAAGGGTTTGATTTTGTTCAACTGACGCAACCATATTCCTCCAGCAACAGCTATTACCAACGATACCCAACCAGTAGCCGACTGAAGCAGTAAAAAGCCGCCTACTGCAAACATTGTCCCAAACATGAGCAAAATTGAGGCGAGAACCCGTTTAATGTCTTTTCCTAAGTCTTGGATCGGTGCTAAACCTGTGCGATCGCGTACTTGTGTCCAACCTGGCCCACCCGGACGCACCCGTCGATAAAATTCATCTAGGGTTTCCTCCGACTCTGGCGGTGTCAGCAACAGGACTATCACCCACATAACCCCGACACTAAGCGTAATGAAGATCAGGCGCAAACCAAAGTCGGGAATCTGCAAGACAGTACTCGTTGTCAAGCCAATAACAAAGCCACCCAGAATAGCCGTCAGTTCAGTCGCCGCATTAATTCGCCACCAGAACCAACGCAGCATTAATACCAAACCAGAACCCGTGCCGATCGCAATTACCAATCGGAAGACAGTAGCAACATCTTGGGCATAGAACGCCGCCACCGCACCCAAAGCCGTAACCAAAACAGAGGCAATTCGCCCCACTAAAACGAGTTCTCCTTGGGTTGCATTGGGTCTGATAAAGCGCAGGTAGAGGTCATTGGTAACGAAAGAAGCACCCCAGTTAATCGAGGTGGAAACCGTACTCATAAACGCAGCTAGCAGAGAAGCTACCACCAATCCCAGCATGGCTGGTGGCAGGAAATCAAGCATCAGTTTGGGGTAGCCCAACTCCCTGTCTTCTAAATCGGGATAAACTACAATCGCCACTAAAGCCACCACAATCCACGGCCAAGTTCGCACGACGTAGTTGAGAATATTGAATAACCAAGCTGACTTCTCCGCCTCAGCTTCATCTTTAGCGGCAATCAGGCGCTGAATGAATTCGCCGCCCCCATCACTACGACGCCAAGACCACCACTGCACCATTAGATAAGCCCCAAAGGTACTAGCTGTAATGCCTGCTGCATCGATCCAGCGAATGCCACCTGCCCCTATACTCAAGGGAATAAATGACAAGACATCCTGTTTGGTAGCCAACTGCACCCTGGGAATGAGGACGTGAATACCACCCACATGGTTAACCGTAACCATGGCAACGACAATTGCCCCCAATAAGGCCAGGAAAAACTGAAAAAAATCAGTCGCCACAACGCCCCACAACCCGGCAAAGCCAGCATAAATTAACACCAAAAAGCTGACACCGATAACACTCCAGATTTTCAGGTCGTTTCCCGGAGTAATGCCAAAATTTTGCCAGATTTCCAAAGCGTCTACCACTTTAACCATCGCCAGCATGGCATAGCCGATACCGATGCAGTTGATGGGTACAGCAAAGAGAAACGCTTTCACTCCTCGCAAGACAGCCGCCATGCGACCGCCATAGCGAAGTTCTGTGAATTCGGCATCGGTAATGACTTCAGAACGCCGCCACATCCGGGCAAAGATGTAGACCATAATTAAATGGGAAATGCCAAAACTCCACCACTCCCAATTGCCAGCAATTCCTCGGTTGCCAACAACGCCAGCAATATACAGGGGAGTATCAATGGAAAAGGTAGTTGCTGCCATACTGGTACCTGCTAACCACCAAGGGAGCGATCGCCCCGATACGAAAAAATCCACCAAACTTCCCGATGCCTTACGAGATAGGTATAGCCCCAAGCCCATCGAGAAAATGAGGTAGAGGAGTACAATCAACCAATCAACCAGTCGCATAAATCCCAAGCGTAGTCGTAAGGGATTTAGCCATGATGCCATAGCTCGGTTCTTTTCTGGAGAAACTCACGGGGTTGGTTGACTCTTAAGAAACACATTCCGTAGGGTGGGCAGGAGTACACCAACGAGAAAATCAGCTTTCATCAGCCTTAACCGACAGTCGGTAATCCTGCCAGAGCCATTGCTACTTCCTATGTACTGTACTCAGTATCTACTAGTTTTCAAGCTTGATAGTTCATGTACGCCTGCATATCAAAGTGTTCATAAGCGCAAAGGTTAAACAAAATCACCTTGCTCTCTCCCGACTCTTTGCATTTTAATGCCTCGTCGATCACTCCTTTCTTGCATTGATGCTTCTATTGTCGCTGATCGCTCTTTGAAATAGCTAAAATACTCGTGGTGAGCAGGAAAATGGTTGAGAAATTAGCCTCTGGCAGAGATGAAGTAGCTGATTATTAAACTAGTATGTCTGAATCTTCAAAGAGCAAATCTGAAGAATATGATCCGATTACCTACCATCATTGGCAGGAATTTGAGATTCGTCGATTGAAAAGGTCTAGTGAGGACTTTCAACAGCTCTTTGAAGACATAATGGTGCGATCTAGACCGGGATTTATACGAGTTCGCCCTTATGGAAACATTGGTGATCGCAAATGCGATGGTCTGTTCCAAGATGATTCTATCTTCTTTCAGGTTTACTCACCTGATGAACTAGAACAGGCAAAAGTCCAGAAGAAAATAGAGGAGGATCTCGATGGCGCAGTTGTACACTGGGGAGATGCCTTAAAAACGTGGATCTTTGTGTATAACGTGAGACGAGGAGTTCCACCTGATATTCTAAGAACCTTGCAGGAGAAACAGAAACACTATCCCAATATTAAGATTGAGCATTTGAGCAATGATGATCTCTGGGAAATCACTCGTGGTTTAAGCGTTGAACAAAGAAATGAAATTCTAGGATTACCTCCTTCATCAACAGCCAAGATAAAGCAAACGCCTACTCTCCTCACTAACAGTCAGGAACATGAAATTAACTGGCAGGATATATGTCGGGGAATGCTGCCAATCGAGCTGGATGCCAATCCGCTCATTTCTGGAGATGGGGTAACGCTCGGTGTTGAGGACATCGTGCCATTAGACTTGGTGGAACGGAAAGAACGCCCTAAACCAACTCGTGATGTTTTACCTGAAAACTCTCAACAAGCTCTGGAAGATCAAGAGATACCACTGCCCTACAACCAGTTTTTCGATCACGTGTTGATAGGCTGTAAAAGCCTTAACCAGCAAGGTAAGGGCGTGGCAATCATAGGAGAACCGGGAGCAGGTAAAACAACTCTGTTGTGTGCGATCGCAGACTGGATTATGAAACAGGGTGAATTACCAATTTTTATTTCCCTTCAAGATTTAGAAGCTGGCTTGGAGCCTTATCTACTAGAAACTTGGTTGAGAAATGCGATTCGTAAACGAAAAGCTCCAGAGCAAGTTCAGGATGATTTGATAGAACAGTGCAATGCGGGTCGAGTATGGCTGCTGCTGGATGGCGTAGATGAGATGGCGCAGTCAAATCAATCCCTATCTACCCTTGCTAAAGAATTTCGAGGATGGGTTGGCGATGCCCGTATTGTCTTGACCTGTCGGGTCAATGTCTGGGAAGTAAACAAAAACGAATTGAGAGCAAAGTTTGAAGTCTATCGGAGTAGAGGATTTAGAGATGAAGAGCAACTCATCTTTATTCAAAACTTTTTTAAGAGAGCAAAGCAAATAGAAACGGGCAGCAAACTAATTGATAAGTTAAAGAATGCTTCTCCAAGGCTAAAAGATTTGATAAAAAATCCTTTATGGATTACCCTACTTTGCCGTACATGGAAACAACAACAAGGGGAGTTACCTGCCACTAAAGCAGAACTCTATCAAAGATTTACTAAAACGTTTTATGACTGGAAGGATAAACTTTACATTCCTGAAGAAAAATGTCTGCTGTTAGAACGAGCATTGGGAGAATTAGCAAAAAATGCAATTGATCGAGAAGACTTTCGATTTCGTTTACCAGAGACATTTATCCGCCAAGAACTTGATAAGTTTGATTCCTCATTATTTGGTATAGCGTGTGAACTTGGTTGGATTAACAAGCTGGGTAGTGCTGTAGAAAACCCAGATGAACCTGTTTATGCTTTCTTACATCCCACGTTTCAGGAATATTTTGCTGCGTTGGCGATCGATGATTGGCAATATTTCCTAAGTCATATAAATTATAACTTGAATAAAGGAACTTATCGCCTTTTTAAAGAGAAATGGAGAGAAGTATTTCTGCTATGGTTTAGTCGTGACAATCTACCCTCAGATTTAAAAGAACAATGTATAAATTGCTTGATAAGCTTTTCAGACAATTGCAATAATTTCTATTTTTATAGAGCAGTTTTATTAGCCGCAGAAGCTATTGCAGAAGCAAGATATATTCATAAATTAGATACAATTCTGGAATACCTCATGAAGTGGAGTACAGACGCTTTAGAGAATAAACAACTTGAAATGTTGTATAGCCTCGAATATATTGAAAAAGGAAATTTTTGTATATATCATGATTCGTTAGGCAACTCCACTAGACAAATATTGTTGAACTTGGAGCAAGCCTTTGAACATAAAAACTATAAATTAATTTCAATAGTGAGATTTATAAAGTATGTATCTTGCAGTATTAAAAATAGCTTAAAAAAAGAGCTATTGTTGTTTAACAATAGCCCAGATAAAATTCAGTATATTGAAAATCTAGCTAATCTACCTTCGTCTGATCAACTAGTTAATGACATATGCTTTGAAATTCTGGAAGGAAAAGACATAATTGATAAAAGTCGAAAATTACACTGTCTCATTGAATGTTTTAAATTCAGTAAAATTGACGACGAGATAGGAATAATTAATGCCTTAATTGAAAAGTTAAAGTCCTATGAGAACGAAGTTGTTGCGGAAAGAATTATTTGGTTTTTAGGAAGAATTCAAAAAACGTATCCTGGCTTGATCGAATGCTTAAAAACTTTTATTGATTCTGAATATTCAGTTGAAATTCGTAGTCAAGCCACTTGGAGTATTTTGGAAATTGCTCCTAATAACACAGAAGCTGTGAGATCATTGGCTGAAATAATACGCAGTGACCCAGAATATTTCGATTTTAGTATTGTGATAGATGAGCTTCAGTATAGAAAAATTGGTTATGGATCTGCTGAACTGGAAGATGTGCTAGTTGAAATTATCAAGTCTAATCGACAAGATGAATTACGTTGGGATGCTACTTGGGCATTAGCTTGTGTTAGCCCCAATCATGAAGAAATCCTTAGATCGTTAAAAGTTTTACTCTGTAGTTCTATAGAATGTACAGAGGAAGCTATTCCCTTGTATATGAGGGATTTATTTGCTGGAGAACCGAGAATTATTGACATACTAAATGAGTTGGTAGAAATAACCCAAGACGAAAAAATACTTCTTAGGCTTGCAGCTTGTTTAACATTGGTTGACGGAGAAAATCCGGATATTGGGCTTAATATATTAGCCAACTTGATAGAGAACAGCTCTAATAATGAGATCGTGAAAGCAGCGGCTTCTTATATTGGCGAATTTGAGCTTATTAATCTAAGTACAGCAAGAGCGTTACTCAACTTACAAAAAAGTGAAAATAAGGAAGTCCGTAAGCTTGCAGCTAGCAGTCTAAGTAGTGCTTTGCAGAATTTACAAGAACAATATCTAGTTGAAGTGGTTAAAGACCTAAAAATTTATATTAAAGAGCTTCATTTAATAGAGGATGATTTTGAATATTACCAATATTGCTACGAAATGCTCTGGTATTGCGCCCAAAATATGAGTTATCCAGACTTTTACAGAGCATGGCATAGCTCTTCCTCCCGTACTGATGCAGAATTGCATGCAGGATGACATTATTAATAAGCTGTATAGATTGGCTAAGGAAGAAGTAGCGATCGCAGAGGGCAACTCAACAGCTTCTTATTAGTAAGACAAGGAGAAGTTGCATGAAGATTAACGTTAAAGAGAAATTGCTAAAAGAGATAGAAAAAATATCCGATTCTACCCTCAAAGAAGTGCTAGATTTATTGCTGTTTATCAAATCTAGAGAACTTCAACAAGAGCAATTAGAAATCAGCTTGTTGAGTGAACCCAGTTTAGCGGAAGATTGGTTAACCCCTGAAGAGGATGAAGCATGGCAGCATTTGTAAAAGGCGATGTCGTAGTTGTTCCTTTTACCTTCTCAGATTTAACTAACGCTAAAAGACGACCTGCATTGGTGCTTGCCGAATTAACTAAAAATGGAGAAAGAAGACTGACCTTGAGCGACAATTGTTAGGAGAGGCAACCCCATGACCGACAAAGAACCAGACAGCCTGCTCTTCACTGCCCAAACACCTCTCAATTGCAACATCCGCGTTACTGTCGCCTACTGGAACATCATTACCCAGATTAAGCATCCGATCATGAATGGGCAAGAAGCAGCAGTACAGGCAACCCTGACCCAACCTGATCAAATCCGCCGCAGCCGCAGTGATTCTAACGTTTATTTGTTCTACAAACTTCAGCGAGAAAAACGATGGCTCTGTGCTGTTGTTAGACAACTCAACGGAGAAGGCTTCCTGATTACTACCTATCCCACTGATGCAATCAAAGAAGGAGACATCGTATGGCAGAAGTAAAAGTTTACTACGACAAGGTTGGCAATACCTTAACCGTCTGGTTTGGTAATCCACAGGAGGAATATACGTGTGAAGAAACTGGTGATGAAGTAATTCTGATGAAAGATAGAAATGGAGAAGTGATTGGTTTTGAAAAACTCAATTACACCATTCCATCTACCGCAAACCTCAAAATCTCCTTTGAAACGGCAACGGCATAATCGTTGTTAACTCTTAATCTAAAGCATCACTAAAATGGAGGACAAACCGAAATGATCGAACGGTGAGTCATGACAGACACTTTGAACACGCTGGCTTCATTGCTCTACTTCGTTAACAAAGCGATCGCCCTCTAATGCCAGGATAGTTAAGTGGTAAGTGAGCTCATTCCTCTGTAACTTTTCCTCGCATCGCCTTGATCTGACTTCGCTTAGTTTTGCTATCCAGACGCTTTCTTTGAGAACTGCGAGTCGGTTTGCTGGGTTTACGGGGTTTGGGGAGTGCGATCGCACTCTTAATCAAGTCTTGCAGTCGTTGCA
This sequence comes from uncultured bacterium, assembly GCA_966675205.1. Lineage (GTDB taxonomy): Bacteria > Cyanobacteriota > Cyanobacteriia > Cyanobacteriales > Coleofasciculaceae > JBFLZA01. The sequence continues at coordinate 2,293 of CBKWLJ010000095.1, read as the reverse complement.
ATGCCTCTTCTCGGTTCTGCTCTTGGCTGCGGTGTTCTTGAGCCTTGATGACGATGACTCCATCTTTGGTAATGCGCTGGTCGGAAAGCTTCAATAGCCGCTCTTTGTAGCGATCGGGCAGTGAGGAAGCCACAATGTCAAAGCGCAGGTGAATGGCAGTCGCCACCTTATTGACGTTTTGCCCCCCTGCCCCTTGAGAGCGCACTGCACTCATCTCAATCTCATACTCTGGAATACTCACAGTCTTAGAAATCTGTATCATAATTTAACAATTGCCCAGAGATGAGTCACACCAGTATTTGAGTAAATTTTGCTCTGATTCACCTTTACTTATTATCTCCCGGCAGACCGAGTTGTAAGGGAAACAAGCCAATGGATCGATTGAACTTCGATGTACTCCAGCAATTTTGGACGATCGCCAAGTCCTATTGGTCAGGGGATGAAAAATGGCAAGCTAGAGGATTACTGTTGGGCGTCGTGCTGTTTCTGCTGGCGTATACGGGATTGAGTGTGGTACTCAACAACAAGCGAGGAGTGCTGATTTCAGCCCTTTCAGCCCAGGATGAGCCACGCTTCTGGCAAACTGTGATTATTTTTATCGCTGTGCTGGTGATTTATGCACCATTGCTCGCAGGCTATACCTATCTGCGCGATCGCCTCAGTTTGCAATGGCGCAAATGGCTCACGCATCGATTCGTGGATAACTACTTTCACAACCGTGCTTATTACAATCTGCATATCTCACAAACCGACATTGATAACCCCGATCAGCGGATTGCGGAGGATGTTCGGAGTTTTACCCAGGAATCTCTCACCTTTTTGCTGGTGTTGGTGGAGTCTGTGCTGTCGGTGATTGCCTTCAGTAGTGTACTTTGGGGCATTTCTAAACCCCTGGTGTTTTTTCTGGTGCTGTATGCTCTAATTGGAACTCTGGTTACAACGGTTGTATTTGGTAAGCCGCTTGTCCGACTCAACTTTGAACAACTCAAGAAGGAAGCGAATCTCCGCTTTAGCCTAGTGCGAATTCGAGAGAATGCGGAAGCGATCGCTTTTTACCGGGGGGAGGAGCAGGAGTCAAATCAGGTCAAGCATCGGTTTTTGGATGTGTTTGAGAATGTCAAACGGCTGCTGGTTTGGGAATTGAACTTAAATATTTTGACGAATGCTTATGAGTTCATCCCCTTCGTCCTACCTGCCCTAGTTGTTGCACCCGCGATTTTTGCCGGAGAGATGGAGGTGGGTAAAGTTTCTGAAGCACAGGGAGCCTTTATCCGCGTCTTCTTCTCGCTCAATGTTGTCGTTGCCCGCTTCCAGCAATTGACCACTTTTGGAGCTGGAATTAATCGTCTCTATACCTTTGCCCAATTTTTAGAACAGACAGAGGCAACTCAGGCATCCGATGAACAGAAGCCAAGGATTGAGACAATTGAGGCAGATCGGCTGGCAGTCGAACACCTGAGTCTGCAAACTCCCAACTATCAGCGGACATTGGTAGAAGATTTGTCGATAGAGTTACCTGCTGGACAGGGACTTTTGGTGATGGGGCCGAGTGGTTGTGGTAAGAGTTCACTGCTACGGGCGATCGCGGGACTATGGAATTCTGGTAAGGGTGCGATCGTTCGTCCTGAATCCGACCAAATTCTATTTTTGCCGCAACGTCCTTACATGGTGCTGGGGACTCTCCGTGATCAACTGCTTTATCCCAACACCCACCTTGAGGTAGAGGACGAACACTTGAAGCAGGTTCTGGAGCAGGTGAATTTAGCGGGTTTGGATGAACGGTTTGGTGGCTTTGATGCCGAACAGGATTGGGCAGATGTCCTGTCGTTGGGTGAACAACAACGGCTGACTTTCGCTCGTCTGTTGCTGAATCAACCGAAGTACGCCATTTTGGATGAAGCAACTAGTGCGTTAGATCTGAGGAATGAGGAACGGTTATATCAACATTTGCAGGCGAAAGGGACTACTTTTTTGAGTGTGGGGCATCGCTCTACGTTGGCAAATTACCATCAGTCTTTGCTGGAACTTTCTCAGGATAAAACGTGGCAGATTAAGCAACCTCTAGCTCTTGGCGAAGAACAACCGGAGTGGTTGGAAGTTCCATCGACCACCTGATATTTTAGAGCGATCGCGCTAGTCTTCCGCCTCTAGGTTCGCTATTGCTTGGGGATGAACCACTACGGTATCGAGGAGATAGTCAGTCATTAATCGTAGATGTTTTCCCGATGTAACGCTTCATCATACCAAGTTGCATTCATACGTAGCATATTCATTTTCTCCGCGTCCCCGCGTC
>CBKWLJ010000094.1:0-22369 GCA_966675205.1 uncultured bacterium | reverse complement strand
GACTTTCGGGAGATTTATAAAACCACCAGCGAAGAACGCTTGCAGAAACTAGAAGCGGGATTGCTGCATTTAGAAAAGTATCCCAATGATGAAACGAATTTAGAAGAATTGCTGCGGGAAGCTCATAGTCTCAAAGGCGATTCGAGAAGCGCAGAGTTGGAAACGGTGGAAACTCTGTCTCATGCACTCGAAGAAATTCTGCTTAGCATTAAACGCCAGCAGCTTATTTTAACCCCAGAGGTGAGCGATCGCTTATATCAGGGATTAGATGCGATCGCTCTTTTGGTACACGAAGCCGTTACTGGGCAACAAAGTAATGTTGATACCGTTAAGGTACTCGAACAATTAACATCAGTCGTTGCTACACCAACCCTTCCAGAGTCTCCACCCGTCTCTGCCCAAACGCCTGCGAGTACAACAGCCGACTTAGCCACTCCCGGAGTCAATGAACCCTACCGCATTGACACCATTCGCGTTCCCACTCGCGAACTTGATGCCTTAATCACCCAAGCAGAAGAACTCACCGTCACCAAAATTCAGATTGCTCACGCCACCACTGAAATTGAGGAATTAACTCGCCTATGGGATAAGTGGAAAGCGTTTTATAAAAAGCAACGCCGTCAATCTCCCTCTTTACCAACCAATCCTTTCCAAGAGCAACTCGAAAAAGCAATTAACAACCTGAACCTATTAACTCAGGAAAATACCACCAAACTAGACTTCATTGCTGGAGAATTACGAGAAAACATTCGCACGCTCCGACTGCTCCCTCTATCCACCCTATTTCAGTTATTTCCTCGTGTAGTGCGAGATTTAGCTAGACAGCAAGGCAAGGAAGTGGAATTAGTGATTGAAGGAGGAGAAACAACGGCAGATAAACGCATTCTTGAAGAAATCAAAGACTCTTTGATGCACATGATTCGGAATTGCGTAGATCATGGCATTGAGACTCCTGAAGATCGAGAACAACTTGGCAAGCCTCGCATCGCGACAATTTGGCTAAAAGGTTACCAAAGCGCTAACAGTATTGTTATTGAAATTACAGATGATGGACGCGGACTAGACATAAAGAAAATCAAGCAAACTGCTATTAAGCGCAAGCTCTACTCTCCAGAAGAACTGGAAAGAATGACTTCCAATCAAATTTATTCTCTAATTTTTGCACCTGGATTTTCAACCCGGACGTTTATTACAGAAATTTCTGGAAGAGGGATTGGATTGGATGTAGTACGCACCAACGTTGAACGGCTCAAAGGAACGATCCATATCGAATCAAAACCCGGTCAAGGCTGCACCTTCCCTTTACAGTTAAGCACATCTTTAGCAACTCTCAATGCACTTTTATTAAAAGTACAAGGAATCATTCATGCCCTACCGATGGAGTTTGTATTAACGAGTTTATTCATTTCTACGGATGAAATTTCTACAATTGACGGCAGAGAAACGATTAGTTGGAACAACCAAATCATCCCAGTTGCAAATTTAGCAGACTTGCTGAAACTTTCCAACTCTCCTGCTGATGTCTTTAGCACCAAAATTGAACAACAAACAAATGATTTACGGACTTGCATTCTCCTTAAAGTGGGAGAAGAACAAGCCGGATTCTTTATCGATCGCCTTGTAGATACTCAAGAGGTAGCAATCAAACCTCAAAGCCAGTTATTGCAGCGGGTGCGAAATGTCACTGGTGCAACAATTCTCCCTACAGGGGAAGTTTGTATGATTCTTAATCCCCCAGATTTACTCAAATCATTGCAAAAGCAAACTTTCGATTCTATCTCTATCAAACCGAAGAAATCCATTCCCAGGAAACCTGTAATTCTCCTTGTAGAAGACTCTACCTATGTACGCACCCAAGAACAGCGACTGTTAGAAAAAGCGGGTTATGAAGTTGTGATAGCAGTTGATGGATTAGAGGGATATAACAAACTCAAAGAACATGAATTCAATGCGGTAATATCGGATGTAGAAATGCCCCATTTAGATGGATTTTCCCTTACCGCTAAAATTAGGCAACACCGAGAATATCAGGATTTACCAATTATTTTAGTTACTACATTAAATTCTGATGAAGATAAGAGACGTGGAGCCCAAGCCGGGGCTGATGCCTACGTTCTTAAAGGAAAGTTTAATCAAAATTTTCTCTTAGAAACATTAGCCAGACTGGTTTAAGTATCTTTTATCCTTTGGTTCTTATTACCGCTATAGCAGTTTTCAATGATTCGTAAGAAAAATGAACCACAGATGCACACAGATAAACACAGATAAAATATGAAGTTTTCATAGCTCATCAAGGATGCTCAATGATTAATGACTAATCAGTACTGGCTAATGACCAATGACTATTCGTGTTTTACTCGTTGAAGATTCACAGGTTACTCTCGTAATTTTGAGAAGGATTCTGAATTCATCTCCACAAATTCAAGTAGTAGGAGAAGCTCGTACTGGTATAGAAGCACTGGAACTAATTCCTACAGTTCAGCCTGATGTCATTTGCACAGACCTATATATGCCTAAGATGGATGGTTTAGAGTTTACTTCTGAAGTGATGACTCTCTATCCTCGACCAATTCTGGTGATTAGTTCCTGGATACAGGAAGAGGATAGTCCTCATGTTTTTCAGCTTTTAGAAGCAGGAGCTTTGGATATTTTTCCTAAACCATCGACAGGACTGACAATGGAGGATAAGCTACTCAATCAGGAGTTAATCCATAAAATTCACATCCTATCCGGAGTAAAGGTATTTAAGAAAAAGCGAAAGTCTCCTTCTGTAGTGAAACGCTTCGAGACATTTTCTGTTCAGTCTTATGTCAAACCAGAGATTATCGTCATTGGTGCCTCTACAGGTGGCCCGCAAGCCTTAAACGAATTGTTCGCTCAACTCCCATCTAATTTTCCTGTTCCGTTGATTTGTATTCAACACATTTGCTCAGGTTTTTTACAAGGATTTATGGATTGGTTATCCAGCAGTTGTCGATTACCGATTCAAATAGCTAAGCCTGGAGATAAACCCAAAGCTGGAAGAATTTATTTTCCTCCTGAACAGCAGCATTTAGAATTAGATGAGCGAGGTCGATTTATCTGCTCTGATGCACCGCCCTTAGACGGTCATCGCCCTTCCATAACGGTTACTTTTAAGTCTATAGCTAAGTTTTATGGCAGGGCAACAGTAGGCATATTATTAACAGGTATGGGTAGAGATGGAGCAGAAGGATTGCAATACATTGCTCAAATTGGTGGTTTAACTATTGCTCAAGATGAAGCCAGTTCTATCATCTTTGGAATGCCCAAAGAAGCAATCGCTTTAGGAGCAGCAAAATTAATTTTACCAATTCACGCGATCGCGCCAAAATTATTGCAAATATTAGAAAATCAGAATTCTTTAATCGGAGATAGATATGGCAGAAATAAAATGAATTGATTAATAACAGATTCAATTCAATTCTTGAATTGCTACAATCTTCATCGATTTTTTAATAAAACATCAAAAATCAAGTGTCAAAACCCCAGATTCTAACTGAAACCATCATACAAGCTTTTATTCGGTTAATTGCTAAGCAGACCGGGATAGAAATAAGAGAGCGTGACAAAAATAACTTAAGTGAAAAAATTTTATTGCGAATGAAAGCTCTCAAATTAAAAAATCCAGAGGACTACTACCAAATTTTAAATTTTTCAACCCCAGAAAGCTATCAGGAATGGAAAAATTTTGTTAGTGCAATCACTAATATTGAAAGTTATTTTTTTAGAGATCAAGACCAATTTATACTGCTACGAAATCATATTATTCCAGAATTAATTCAACAAAAAAAAGCGAATAAGACAATACGGATTTGCAGCGCAGGGTGTTCATCAGGAGAAGAACCTTATTCTCTGGCGATCCTCCTCAAAGAACTTCTTCCTGAGCTAGAGCAATGGAATGTAATGATTTTAGGGATAGATATTAATCAAGAAGCAATTCAAAAAGCAAAAACGGGAATTTACAGGCCTTGGTCATTTAGGCGAGTTGATGAGGAAATAGTGAAGCGATATTTCCAGGTGCTCAATAATGAATATCACCTCAATTCCTCAATTAAGCAAATGGTTAAGTTTCAAGTGTGTAATTTAGCCAAAGACTTATTTCCTCAGCCTAACTCTGATTTACAAGAGCTTGATTTAATTATTTGTCGTAATGTTTTTATCTATTTTGAATCATCAGCAATTGCGAATGTTTTAAATAAATTCTATGATTGTCTCAACCCTTTAGGATATCTTATTACAGGACATTCTGAACTTTATGGTCAAAATTTAAGCCAATTTCAAACCCAAATATTTCCCGAATCAGTAGTTTATCAACGTATAGCTAATCAGGGAAGTGAGATACCAAAACAGTCTCTATCTAGGGAGGCAAATTCTATCTCTCTAGAAAAGTTATCCTGGGAATTGAATAATCATGATATCGTAACGGCTTTAGAAAACAGTAACATTAAGATGCAGCAAACCGCCCTTAATCTTCTTAAGCAATTACCCCCTGAAACTCAAATCGCTAAAATGGGTAATATGACGGCGGCTGAACTTATTGCACAACTAGAAACAACGTTAAAACTCCATAATTTGTAATTTTGGAGCAGATACCATCAGCTTAATCACATCGTTTGACAATAGATAAAGGTGTTCCTTCCCTGATAACCTGATAAACAACTGGGCATTCAGGTAAGTTATTGGGAGCGTTCCATCGAGGCCACGCTAAATAATAGAATGGTTTGCTAGCCTCTGAAGTTTTAGCGGGGTCGTATCCCATAACATTTAAATTAGGGTCTGCAAATATTTGAGCAGAGTAGATAAAACCACCAACTAAAACAGTCGATCCCGGACGGGCATTTTTATTAAGCCACTCCATTCCTTCACGCAAACTCAATCCCCAATAATCGGTGTCGAAGCGATTATGCGCCCCCTGTAATCCACCAGATACGCGATTGAAATATACATATTGATAAGGATGTAAAGCAATCATATTGATGCAAATCGCGGACAAGAGGACTGCCATGAATGCAGCTACACCCATTCGGATACTTTTCTTAGATATAGTTTGGTAAATCCAGACAAATGCCACAGTAGCAATTGTCGCAATTCCTGGGAAGGTAAAGAGAAATTGTCGTATTCCGTCATAGACAGAGGATTGCTTAACAATTGCGATCGCTGGCAGAGTTAGCACTTGCAGCAATACTAAAATAAAACAAGCACGCTGAAGATTTGACAGTTGAGAGTACTTAGTAACAAATAAAATTATTCCAATAATAAATAAAATTTGAAAAATCAGAGGGATGGTAATAAACATCCATGTCGGAATATACGTCCAGGGAACCGATTGGGCAGAAAAAACCTGTCCATTAAATAAAAGTTTAACGGGGATAGGATGTTTAGAGAGATAGGCAACTGTTTCAAAAAAGCCAGCAATTGGATTCGACCAAAAATTGGGATACCACAAACTATTAAATGCAAACCAAACGATGCAGGTAATGAGATAAAATATTCCAACTTGACGAATATCTTTGTAAGGACTTCCTTTTCTAAACCGGAGGAGTGAGTAAGTTATTAAAATAAAGCCTAAAATAACAAACCCTCCAATTCTTGTGCCGGTCAGCAGACTGAGTAAAATACCATATAAAATTGAATAATGTGTTATCGGATTTCTGCCAACTTTAGTTTGGCTATCTACCTGAAGATAGTAATCAACTATGTAAGCTCCTAGAAAGGTACAAAGAGTAAACATTGCCGCAAAGGGAATGTCTTTCGGATTAAAGAAGCTATGACCCCAAAACCTCGGAAACAATGCCAAAAAAATGGGACCAAGCCAAGCCCATTCAACTCCACAAAGAATTCCCACCATTCCTGCAACTGAGGCATAAGCAAAAAGAGACACCAAAAAAGTCATAGGATGCTTCACCTTAATCCGTTCCGCTAATCCTCTAACTTTTCCTTCCTCCTCGCTTAGCTTTTCTTTATAGGACAATGGGTTATAGGAAGAACCTTGAGTAAGATACTGCTTCCCTTGGAAAACGATTTCTGATGAAAGATTGAAAACCGGGCCGTAATACCTGGAATCCCAACCAATAGGCGTCCCTTTGGTAATATACTCAAAAACTTTTCTGACCATAGACATCTGCGATGCTTCATCTACAGAAAATCCATAGTGACCAACGGTTGAAAAGCCAATTAGAGCGATTAAGCTGATAACGGCTATTACTTTGAAATAGGCAGTTTTCCAAGTATTTTTGAAAGAAATTGGTAAATTATTAATCATAAAATTTTACCAAGGTAGAAACAACACCTATGAAACAAATAAGGAATTAACTAAGTACAGCGCGGCTAAAATAACCCACTCGTTCAAAAAGGTTAAAAAGCTTACTGTACAAGCTTTTTTCTTGAAGGCTTCTGCCTCCTTGCATTAAGTAAGACCTTGACGCTGAGCCTCAAAAAGTTCTTTAATTCCCTTTTCTGCCAAGTCCATGAGCTGATTGAGTTGCTGACGACTGAATGTACCGGATTCAGCAGTCCCCTGCGCTTCAATGATACCTAGCTTGTCATTCATAACGACATTAAAATCCACCTCAGCAGCAACATCTTCCTCGTACTTGAGGTCTAAAAACGGTTCACTTTGTAACAATCCGACCGAAACAGCAGCAATTTGGTGTAGCAAGGGCGATCGCTCCAGAGTACCATTTTTGACGAGTTTATTCACGGCATCCGCTAGAGCTACAAATCCACCGGTAATCGAGGTGGTGCGAGTTCCTGCATCAGCTTGGAGGACATCCGCATCAACAATCAGTGTCCGTTCTCCCAAAGCTTGGAAATCAATAGCTGCCCTCAAACTACGCCCAATCAATCGCTGAATTTCCTGAGTGCGCCCCGATAGCTTCATCAGTTCTCGTTCCTGCCGTTTAGGGGTTGCTCCCGGTAGCATCCTATACTCAGCAGTTAACCACCCACGGCCTGTGCCTTCTAAAAACTTGGGTACTCCTTCCTGAAGTGAGATAGTACAAAGCACTTGAGTGTTACCGCACTGGGTTAATACGGAACTCAGCGCGAAGCTTGTAAAATTTCGCTCAAAGCTGATAGGACGTAATTCATCGGGTTGTCGGTTGTCGGGACGTTGCCAAGACATGAGTAATCTCCCTGGTTGGGTTGAAGGTTGGAGGGTTGAAGGTTGAAGGTTGGAAGGTTGAAGGTTGGAAGGTTGAAGGTTGGAAGGTTATTCGCGTTCGTGATAATGGTGGCGTAATTTACAGGAGAATTTGAAGGGTAGTGTTATTTGTTGGTGCTAGAAAAGCGATCGCAATGTTAGGCACCGACTTGATAGGTAAGATAAGCTGAGTGTTTGATCTAAGCGCCTGTTTGAGTTAACTCACTGGTTTTGTAGACCTTTTCTATCCTTTAAAACTGAAATTTTTGTAAAATTTCCTGTTGTACCTGCTCGATCGCTTGGTCGCCGTTGATGGTCAAAAGCCGATTGCGATATCCGTAGTATTCGAGGATGGGAATGGTGCGTTCGTAAAATAGGTCAATGCGGCGTTGGACGATGTCTGGATTATCATCTGGGCGCACCTCTGAGGTAAACGGAAGTCCCCTCTCGCTACGCACCCGCTCAAGACACCGACTCATCATCACTGATTTCGATACCTCCAAGTAAATTGCCCAGTCCAACTGTTGCCCCAAATCATCTAATAAGAAATCCAGTTCCTCTGCCTGGAAAGCGGTACGGGGATAACCCTCTAATAACCAACCTTTGCCTTTAGCGGCGTCGTCTTGCAACAAACGCTGGCGCATAAATTCAATCAAGATGGGATCAGGCACGAGTTCCCCTTTTTCAACATACACCTGTGCCTGACGACCCAACTCACTTTGAGATGCGATCGCGGTTCGTAACATATCGCTGGTGGAAATCTCTGAGATTTCCAGATGGCGACACAACAATCGTGCTTGTGTCCCCTTCCCTGCCCCTGGGCCTCCCAGAATCACCAATCTCACAATCAAACAACTCCTACGTGTCTACCCTGAAAAATTCTCTAGATAAATTTTGCACAAAATTCTCCCCCTCTGCCCGTTGTTAGGCTTACGCGCATCTATTTTCCCACCAATCTCACACGAATTAACACGCTACAATTGGAATCTTGATGGGTTCGCAGATGTAGTGTTTAACTGGGTAGCCTACCCTAAAAGTACGCTACATCTTGTTTATGGCATCACCTCTGCTACTACTGCATACAGACTCGTTGCCCTTTTAGTGTTGACTATGGTTTCCCAGTTAGAAGCGACTAGAATTGACTCCTCTGGCCCCCTGCCCTACCCAATTGCAGGCCTCGTACAAGTATTTACTAGCCCCCACCGCAGTTTCTTCTCCAACGTTATCGCTCAAGCGTTGAGAATTGCCGGTCAAGGTACCCCCGTTCTCGTGGTTCAGTTCCTCAAAGGGGGAATTGGGCAAGGTTACGAGCATCCCGTGAGGTTAGGCCAGCACCTTGATTGGATTCGCTGTGATCTCCCTCGTTACATCGATACCCCTGAGTTAGACGAAACAGAGCGTCAGGCTTTAATGCAGTTGTGGCAATACACACAAGATGTAGTGGCAGAAGGGAAATACTCCTTAGTCGTTCTGGATGAACTGAGCTTAGCCCTCAACTTTGATATAATTCCGCTCTCAGAGGTGTTGGCATTTCTCAAAAGACGCCCCAGTCATGTCGATATCATTCTCACCGGGCCAAAGATGCCTCAAGCCATTCTCGATATCGCTGACCAAATCACAGAAATCCGTCGTAGCCACCATCTATAAAAAAGACACGCACTCGCTTTCTAATTGCCCATCTCAAGTTATCCTAGTATTCCGGTTTGGATTCTCTGTGAGCCTGTGATTAAAAACGATATTTGGATCGATCAAATGGCCCAAAAGGGTATGATTTCCCCCTTTGAGCCGAGCCTAATCCGAGAATATAAAGAAGAATCGACCTCAGCTATTCGCCCTGTAATTAGTTATGGTCTTTCTTCTTATGGTTACGACATTCGACTTTCTCCCGTAGAATTCCGCATTTTTCGCCACATTCCTGGTAATGTAGTCGATCCCAAAAAATTTAATCCTCAAAATCTAGAACCAACACAACTCCACACCGATGAGAGTGGCAGCTACTTTATCCTTCCTGCTCACTCTTATGGTCTTGGGGTTGCTTTAGAAAAACTACAGGTTCCAGACAATATTACAGTGATTTGTATAGGGAAAAGTACTTATGCTCGCTGTGGAATTATTGCTAATCTAACCCCTGCTGAAGCGGCATGGCGGGGTCATTTAACTTTAGAATTTTCTAACTCTTCGAGTGCTGATTGTCGCATTTATGCTAATGAAGGCGTAGTGCAATTAATCTTCTTGGAAGGAGAACCTTGTGCTGTGAGTTATGAATCTCGCAGAGGGAAATATCAAGATCAGCACGAGTGCGTAACGCTTGCCCGTGTTTAATTTAAAGCAACGATATTTCTGAACATCCAGTCTAATCAATAGTTAGCAAGATTTATGGATTTCAGTATTGATAGAAATTGATAAGCAGATGGAAAAATTTAAACGGTGGGCATTGTCTAATTTATGGCTGTAGCTCTTTTGAAGAGAAGATCATGAACAATGCCCACCCTACAATTGAGTTATGTTTATTGATATTCATCTCCTTATCACCAGTAAGAGGATTAGTAAGTTAGTCCTCTATTGCCAAACAACTCTTGGGTCAAGTCAGGACGTTTAAGTACAGTGGATAAATTTTGTATAGAAGTTATTGCTGCCACACCTAATCCGCAACAAGTTATTTGGGCAGCTATGCATCAGGATTATTCAGAACATTTGGTTTGGGATAGCCACGAAAAATGGCCGGATGAGCAACGGGCTGGTGAATTAATTATTAAACATTTATTAATGGGCGATCGCGGCCACTACGGGCCCCTAGAACACCCTCAGATTACTTTTAATGTTGGCTACTTCCCTCACTCGATGATGCAACAAGTACGCACTCATCGTGTTGGTGTCAGTTTCGATGTTCAATCCTTCCGCTATACAGGACAAAGAATTGTGAATGTTGCCGAAGGGAATCAAGATGTAGAAGAAGTTTTCTACCTCCGTCCTGTTGGGAACTACACCAACCGCCAAGGCAAGCGTTACTTTTACTCGGAAGAACAACGTGCAGAAGATTTGAAATGGTGTTTAGATGCGTGTCAACATTACAAGAAACGCATTGAAGAAGGGTTATCTGAAGAACACGCTAGAGGTTTAATTCCTTTCGATGCCAGACAGCATTTTGTGTTGAGTTGCAATTTGCGATCGCTAATGCATCTGTTAGACTTGAGATGGAAAAAAGATGCCCAGCTTGAAGCACAAAAATTCTGCGAACTGCTTTTCGTTCATTTTGAACAATGGGCTCCTGCTGTAGCTCAGTGGTACAAAGAAAACCGTGCCAAAAAGGCAAAATTATCCCCATAGTTACAGAGTTAACAAGAATTGCACTTTTGTTTTCCTTGCCTGACTTGAGGGAAATGAGCGAGACGAAAGTGCATCATTCCCTAAATTTCGTTTCAAAACTCTTCGCCCCTAACTTATTCTTACTTTTCACGGCATCTTTACTGACTGCGGGGGAAAAGGGAAAAGGGAAAAGGGATGGAAGAAATTGCAACTCCTCCTCTTTTCCCACTTTAAGGCAAAGGGAAAACGATATCCCAATCTTTTCCCCTTTCCCCCTGAATATGCATCCCTATTGAGGATTTAGAACTTTCCGTGAAAAGTCAACTAACTTATTAACTTCCTATCCACACAAAGGAGGAGCCTGGATAACCGGAGGCGTAGCAATTTGTGGTATGGGTAGCTGCGGAGGTTGTACTATCTGAGGCTGAGGCAGTTGCTGAATAGTGATTTGGGGAATTTGGGGAATTTGAGGTTGAGTGATTTGCTGAATCTGAGGTTGAGGAATTTGCTGAATCTGAGGTTGAGGAAACTGTGGGATAGTGAGCTGAGGAATTTGGGGAACCTGAGGCTGAGGAAATTGCGGCTGCGCGGTTAGAGTTGGACAAACGGCAAGCGCTTTCTTTTGAGAGTTGGGAAGTCCACCAAGAATCATTCCAATAATCGTCGGTATAACGAGTAAAAAAGAGAAAGACTTCCCATCTCTGTGGATTCTACTGTTGGTTGTCATGGAGGGTTACTCCTGTAAAAACAGAACGTTATTAATAAGGTAAATGTAAATCTATAGAGCATACTATAGCAGTCTTAGATGATTCGTCATAAAAATGAACCACAGATGCACGCAGATGTACAAAGATAAATCACGATATTCTTACAATAAACAACGACACACTTCTTTTGTAAGGTGGGTAATGCTCACCTACGACCAATTTCCCAAAAATACGAAGTGATCAACAATTCCTTCGGTTGATTTGCTTTCCCAACTAACTACCTATTGAGAATGATCTTTGTAAATGATTTAAGGGGAAACTTTGCTACAAAAAAGCCCGGTAACACTACCGGGCGGCTGGGACTGTTATGCTCTACACACAAGGAAATCGAGATTTAGTTCTGGCTCATTGGTTTAGGAGCAGTTTGCGATCGCTGCTGCGCTTCTGGAGGCAGAATGACTTTGTCAATCTCATGAATCACACCGTTAGTGGCTTGAATGTCGGCTTGAGTGACTTTGGCATTGTTGACAGTAACGCCACCATCTGAACTGAGTTTGATGTCAACGGGTGTACCAGCAAGGGTTGCAACTTGTCCGGCTTTAATCTGATTGCTAGTGACGGTACCGGGCACAACATGCAATTTCAGCAGTTGCACCAATACTTCTTTATTTTCAGGTTCTAGCAGTTGATTTAATACTCCTGGGGGAAGTGCAGCAAAGGCTTCATCAGTAGGAGCAAAAACAGTGTATGGCCCTTCTCCTGCTAAGGTTTCTTCTAAACCGGCTGCCTGAATCGCTTTGACGAGCGTTTGGAATTTTTCACTGCTAGTTGCCTTGTCTACCAAAGTTCCACTTGTTGGTGCAGCCTCGGTTGAAGCATCCGGCTTTTCTCCCTCTTGAAGGGTGGGAACAGGTTGAGTTGGGACGCTTTCTTCAACAGACTGGGGAGTCTCATCTAATGAATCTTGAGGGGGTTGTTGTTGGGCTATTGCGGGGAGACTGAGGCAAATACTTAAGCCCAAAACACTCAACAGCAACTGAGTTCGCGTTTTCATTTCGGTAATATCTCCTGAATGCTACGTCTGGTCAATTTTAATGAGCCAATCTTTGCAAGATTTCAAGAGCCATTGCTCTGGTAACCAATATCCGGATTTAAAAAAGGAAATATTGGCTTAAAACCAGAGAAAAAAGCCATCCGATGCCTAAAAAAGCCCAAGAAAAAGCAAGTTTTATGGATTTCAAGAGAAAGACTTACTTGCGGGTTTCTAGGGATGGAATATAACAATAGTTGCTAAAAGTAAAAAAGTAGATAAGGGATAGAGATTTTTTCAAAAAAGCTGATGGATTGCTGACTTAACCGAACAGTGGCAAACGCACCTGAAAACAACTACCCACTCCCACCTGACTGGTAACCGTGATTTTGCCCCCATGACATTGAGCAATGGTTTGAGCAATAGCTAATCCCAACCCTGTACCTCCTTCTCGGCGCGATCGAGCCTTGTCAGCACGCCAGAAGCGATCGAACACATAAGGTAATTGTTCTCGCTCAATGCCGATCCCAGTATCCTTAACCCGGACAATGGCAGAGCGGTTGTGCTTGCTCAGAGTCAGAACAATTTGACCTTCACAGGGTGTATATTGCAGGGCATTCTCTAGTAAATTAGAGATTAAACGGGTGAGTTGAGCTTCATCTCCTATCACCGATACCGTTGCCATAGACTGATACATCAGCGCTATTTTCTTCTCTTGTGCAATAGGTTCAAACGATTCGACCAAATTCTGCACAATTTTATTTAGAATAATCGGTTTCCACTCACGCATCGGAGTGGCTACCTCTACCTCAGCTCGAGCCAAAAAAAGTAAGTCTTGTGCTAAACGGCTCATCTGAGTTGTAGCGCTAGCGATCGAAGCTAACTTTTTGGCATCCTTGGGATGAATTCGCTCAGGATGATTCCGCATCACCTCAACAGACGCTTGAATCACACTCAAGGGCCCACGTAACTCATGAGAAGCATCAGCAGTAAACTGTTTAAGCTGCTTAAAACTTCTCTCAATGGGTTCAAGCGCATTCTGAGTTAGCCAAAGTCCACCAATCGCCACAAATCCCAAAGTCATCATACCTCCCATTCCCAATCCCCAAAGTAGCTGACTTTGGATCGTTGCTACATCTTCGGTAGATTGACTCGCTCGAATAAAACCTTCTAAAAAAGGCTGACTTCGGTTGGAACCATCTTTGAAAACGGAAATAGTAAACGTGCGAATTTGATACGGCTTTTTCAATCGCTTTAAAGTCTGGGAACCGACTTTGGGCGGAACAGCAAGCTCAAGCACCCCTCGACTAGCCAAGAGTTTTCCTTCAGCACTAAACCATTCTAGGCTTTGTTTATCTCGATTAAAAATATCTCGCCAAGGGACTTCATCCACTTGCTCAAGATGTTGGCTGCCTTTGATTTTGACTTCTACCAGAGAGGGAGCTGCCGATTGTGCTAAAGTCAGCAGTTTTTTGTCTAATTGGCGGTAAAGATTACGGCTCAAGAAAACATAGACTCCCATCCCAAAGACGCTTAAAATTGCAGCCATTACCATCAACTGAGACAGCAGAAGACGCAAGCGCAGACCTTGAAACATCGAGTTTTACCCCTATTTTTCTACATCTTGCCAGAGAAATGGAAACCGTAGCGATAGGCCGGGAGGGGATATCGAAACAAGTTAGCCATGGAAAGGATGGAATAGATAGGTTTTCATAGATACAAACGCTGGCATAAAAGAAGGTTTAGCCAGTTCCGTTTTATTGCTTTATCAATACCGTGGAGTCATTTCTCAAGGGGAGTAATCACGAACTCTGTTTGAGGCGATAACCTAGTCCGTAGACTGTTTCAATCAAATCGCTGGGAGCTCCTACTAATTCCAATTTTTGCCGTAACCCTCTAATGTGAGCCTTGACTGTTGCTTCTTCGGGTAGTCGCTCAAACGGCCAGAGGTGTTCTAAAATTTGGGCACGGCTAAACACGCGGCGGCGATTACGTAGGAAAAATTCCAACAAAGAATATTCCTTAGGTGAGAGCGGTACAAGGCACTCTTCATAAAAAACTTCACAAGTACTCGGATCAAGGCGCAAACTTTCCCACTCCAGCACGGGGGGTAAACTAGAACTTCCTCGACGAAGTAAAGCCCGAATTCGAGCTGACAATTCTTGCAAATCAAAAGGCTTGACTAAATAATCATCAGCTCCGGCATCTAGCCCCATAACCTTATCAGTAATCGTATCTCGGGCAGTCACCATCAAAATGGGAACACTACAACCTTGAGAGCGAAGCTGCTGGCATAACCTGATCCCATCGAGCTTGGGTAGCATAACATCCAGCAAAATCAAGTCATAAGTAAAAGTGTTCACCAGATCCAAGCCAAGCTCTCCATCAGAAGCTACCTCGATCGCATAATGCTGATCACTCAGGTCTTCTGCAATCACATCAGTCAGGCGCTCATCATCTTCTACCAGTAAAATTCTCATAGTTCGTAGAAGTATAGACTCAGTGACTATATCTAAACAGTTACTTTACTCGGCTGAAGTCGGAAAATAAAATTCAACTTACGATAGACAAAGCCTATGAACTTAGCAAGATTTTAAAATTCCTGTTTCTTATAGAGAATTTGGGGGGCGAGTGGCTGACGTAGTAGTTGGTTTAGATCTGGGTACAGGCGGAGTGCGAGCGATCGCAGTTGACTTACAAGGGCAAATTATCGCTCAGACAACGAGAAGCTATCCCCTGTTAACACCACAGCCCGGTTGGACGGAGCAAAACCCATCAGATTGGGTGGAAGCCAGCCTAGATGCCCTATCCAATGTCAGTCAACAACTAGACGGGCATCGAGCAATCGCCCTTGGTTTGTCGGGACAAATGCATGGCATGGTTCCTCTTGATGCAGAAGGCAGAGTCATTAGACCGGCAATTTTATGGAATGATCAGCGCACAGGGAAAGCTGTTGCAGAGATTGAAGCGGCTATTTCCCGTCAAGAATTAATTCAGCGTACTGGCAATCCTGCAATTACAGGGTTTCAACTTCCGAAGCTTGTGTGGTTACGGACTGAAGAACCGCAAGCCTATGCTCTAGTCTGGCAGATTCTGCTACCCAAAGATTATTTAGGATATGTGCTAACGGGTGAGCTAGTGACAGAGCCGTCTGATGCTTCCGGTGTAGGGTGCTTAAACTTAGCGAGTCGGCAATGGGACACGGATATTCTCAATGCTCTCAAGCTCAGCCCAGATTTGTTTCCCTCCGTGGTCGAGTCTACTGCGATCGCGGGACGGCTGAAATCAGACATCGCAGCCCGCGTGGGACTCCCTGCCGGATTGCCTATAGTTGCCGGAGGAGGCGACAATGCAGCAGCCGCAATTGGTTTAGGCATTTCATCGAGTCATCTCAACCGAGGTAGTCTGAGTATTGGTACATCGGGCGTGATTTTTGCACCGTGCGATCGCCCAATTCCTGATCCAGAAGGTCGAGTGCATTTGTTCTGTCATGTGGATGGTGGATATCATCTGCTGGGAGTGACGCTGGCGGCAGGTGGCTCTTTGCGCTGGTATCGGGATACATTGGCACCCCATATCCCCTACACCGAGTTGATGGATTTGGCAGAGCGATCGCTACCTGGTGCTCGTGGCGTTTTATTTCTGCCCCATCTCGCAGGAGAGCGCAGCCCGCACCTCGATCCAGATACTCGGGGTGCTTGGGTGAATCTGTCATTAGCTCATACGCAAGCCGATCTGACTCGCGCCGTATTAGAGGGGGTTGCATTTAGCCTGCGGGCAGCATTGGAGGTGATTAGCGAGATTACGCCTGTCCATCAACTCTTGGCAACGGGTGGAGGAGTGCGATCGAGCACCTGGTTACGAATTTTGGCAGATGTTTTAGAAACAGAACTCATCGAACCCAAAGCAGAAGAAGGAGCCGCTTATGGAGCCGCAATTCTGGCAATGGTAGGGGTGGGCGCATACCCCAATTTGGAGGCGGCATTCAAGATGTTGCCACAAGTCAGCGATACAGTACAGCCACAGGCTAATTCTGTATACGAAGCAGCATTCCAGCGATACAAGTTACTCTACGAAGCCCTCAAAGCCGTTCGCTGACATGAAGCAATACTTCTCGGTTAGGTGTTAAGCGCTACTATGCCCTAGCTGGGATTGATCATGAAAAGGGCAACCCAGCTCAGTGCGATCGCGAAGCGCTGCTGCAAAGCAGATCGCAACTTTGCACCACAGACTGGGGGGATATCCTTAGGCGAACTACTCCAGGTTCCGCTACGCTACACCTGGAGCTGGCGATCGCTTTCTGGTAGGCAGTCCAGCAACCCTCCAACCTGCTCAGATAGGAGCAATTGATCTACCAGTGATTCTGGACTGGCTGAATCATCAGCAATTCTAAGGTTGCCTCACTTGGATTTCAGGCACTCTGTCCTGGCTTGAGTACGATCTTGATGCAGTTATCCTTTTTGTGCTTAAAGATCTCGTAACCATGCGGGGCTTGCTCTAGCGGCAAGCGATGGGTAATCACAAACGAAGGATCGATATCGCCCTTCTTGTGCTTGTTGTGCAACCCTTGCGTTTTCGAGCCTCACCGCAGTAGAACAGGTTGAGCGTCGATGCGAACGCGAAAGAGCGTATACGGCTTTTGGCGCAAGTCTTTTCCATTTTGGTATTTCGCCTGACGATGCAACTGATTTGCTGTGACGTAGAGGTATCCATCTGCCGCAACGGACATCGTATCGGGCCACAGAAGGCGGGGGTCGTGTACTACCGTTTCCCACTCTCCATCAGAACGGCGACGCAGAACCGCATTATGCTCGTAGTTCGTCGAGTAGATATACCCCGCCGCATCTGTTTCGAGTCCATCGGAAGCACCGCCCCTGTCTCCTTCATCAATCACGGTTGCAGCAACGGCACTTTCGTCAATCGAGCGATCCACGAGTGCATCAATGGCAACACTGTAGAGCCGTCGGCTAGCAAGCGGGCAGTAGTACAGGCGTGACCCGTCTGCACTAATGGCAATCCCGTCTGACCCCATTTGCATAGGCTTGGTCTTCCCGTCCGGCGGGCGTTCCAAAAACGGACGACCCTCAACGATTGGGCGGAAATTGGATAGCGCCTCAGCCTTTGTAGATGGATGATCGTGCAGCTTGCGCCAGCTCTCGCCTGATGCCAAATCTACTACAATAATTCCGTTTGCCCCTTGGTCAGACGAATCTGTAATGAATGCCATGCCTTCGGTACCGCGCCGCAGGTCGAAGCGGACATCGTTCAGGTAAGTAGTAGGCAGGGCGACATCTTGGGGAAAGAGGATTGTTTTGATAACGCGATCGCTCGTCAAATCCACACAGACGAGCTTCGGTCCACCATACTGCGTCGGCTGGAACATCGGGCTGCCCGTGTCGAGAATCCATAGGCGATCGGCCGGATCGACAACCACACTTTGCACAGACACCAGCGTCCCAGCGAGGTCATTGGGGTCTGTACGATTGATTGCCTCGTCAGGGTAAGCCACAGGGCGACCCTCCCGGATTTCAGCCACTGTGAACGCGACCTCATCGCCCCACTTCGGAAAATTGACGAAGATGCGCCCCTGATGTGACACTGTCACGCCGGTTAGCATTGCGCCGTCAAAGTGAGCAACTGTCTCCAGTGTGCCTAACGACTCATCGGTGGGTAACTTCTGCAACTGACTAACCATTTTTCTATGTCTCCTCTAAACGTCGGCTGTTTGAATCTCGATTCCGTCTGCTCCACGCTCGTTTACCCTGGCTTGCTTCTCCCTTGCCGCCAGCTAGATTGTGTGAGCTTGCTGTTCCAATTTCAGCCCTCTCAGCCCAAGATGAGCCACGCTTCTGGCAAACCGTCATCGTTTTCATCGCTGTGCTGGTGATCTATGCACCCTTGCTCGCAGGCTATACGTATCTGCGCGATCGCTTTCTGGTAAGCAGTCCAGCAATCCTCCAACCTGCTCAGATAGGAGCAATTGATCTACCAGTGATTCTGGACTGGCTGAATCATCAGCAATTCTAAGGTTGCCTCACTTGGATTTCAGGCACTCTGTCCTGGCTTGAGTACGATCTTGATGCAGTTATCCTTTTTGTGCTTAAAGATCTCGTAACCATGCGGGGCTTGCTCTAGCGGTAAGCGGTGGGTAATCACAAACGAAGGATCGATATCGCCCTTCTGAATGTGCTCCAGTAGCGGGGTAAAATACCTGTGAACGTGGGTCTGTCCCGTTTTCATGGTCAAGGCTTTGTTCATAAAAGCCCCCATTGGAATCTTGTCTACAAAACCACCATAAACACCAGGAACGGACACAGTGCCTCCTTTACGACAGGCAAGGATCGCCTGCCGCAAAGCAGGGGGACGATCTGTTTCTAAACGGACTGCTTGTTTCGCTTTGTCGTATAGTCCCTCCAGTCCCATACCGTGGGCTTCCATCCCCACTGCATCCATCACAGCATCAGGGCCACGACCTCCCGTCATTTCTTTGAGGGCTTCCCCAATATCAACCTGTTCAAAATTGAGGACTTCTGCCCCACCGTCTTTTGCCATCTGGAGGCGTTCAGGCACACGGTCGATCGCAATTACCCGTTCTGCTCCAAGTAAAAACGCACTACGAATTGCAAACTGGGCCACCGGGCCACAACCCCAAACGGCAACCACATGACCGGGTTTGATATCACAGTTTTCCGCTGCCATATATCCAGTCGGAAAGATATCCGAAAGGAACAGCACCTGTTCGTCTGTCAACCCGTTGGGAATCTTGCATAGACCGACATCAGCATGAGGAACGCGGGCATATTCTGCTTGACCGCCTGCATAGCCCCCTAACATATGGGAGTAGCCAAAAATGCCTGAGGGCGAATATCCCATTAGGGCTTCTGCCATAAAGGCGTTAGGGTTGGTGTTATCACACAAAGATGTTAGCGTTTGTTTGCAGAAGAAGCAGTGACCACAGGCGATGGGAAATGGATTGACGACCCGATCGCCAACCTTAATTCGCTTAACTTCACTGCCGACTTCAACGACTTCTCCCATGAATTCATGCCCCAGAACATCGCCCTGCTCCATCGTGGGAATGAATCCATCGTAGAGGTGTAAATCAGAACCACAAATTGCAGTGGATGTAATTCTGATCACGGCATCTCGGGGATTAATAATTTTGGGATCGGGGACCGTTTCGACTTCCACTTTGTTAGCACCTTGCCAGCAAACTGCTTTCATTGTTTTTCCCTCTTTCTGAGTGATTGTTTTGTGAATTGAGAATGGAGTTAGCGGTAAACCATTACGCTGATTGAAAGATGATGTTGATGCAGAGTTTCAGGCTGTGACTGCATCACTAAATTCTGAATGCCCGTTTTATTGAACCCTGCCTAGCTTCGTCGTCCTGATGTCTGACCTTCATTAGTGGCAATTTCACCTGTCTCCATCAGCATTTTGAAGCGGGCAAGATCGTCTCCGATTTGCTGTTTTGGGTTTTCACCAAACAGCTTGGCAATCGCATCTCCAACTACTCCAGCAGGCGCATCATAGGTTGTGATGACTTTTACCTCAGTCCCCCGACCGCCAGGAGCAGGTTGAAAGTGAACCGAACCAGAGTTCGCAATGTCTGCCCCTTCCACTGAAGTCCAGGCAATCACTTGATTCGGACGATCTTCAGTGATTCTGGCATCCCATTCAACGCTGTTGCCCATCGGTGCGCTAGTAACCCAGTGCGATCGCCCATCGTCATAGACCTTCACACTTTTAAGATGCCTGGTAAAGTGTGGTAAGTTTTCTAAGGTGTGCCAGAAGCGGTAAAGGTCTTCTGCGGCTTTTTCAATGGTTACCGTTCTTTCGACTTTGATAGGTTGAGCCATCTCAATGTCCTCATTTATGAGTGGGCTGAATCTGTTCATCAAACAGTTAGCAATGCTTCAATTTCAGGATTTGCCCCTTCGGCTGCCATCTGTAAAAACGTTGAATCGTCATGGGCACATCCCATGTGGATAAACTGAATCAACTTCTCCTGATTTATTTACCGTTTAACCTTACTCACCCAAAATCTACCCACATCTAAAAGGGCTATTCTTGGATTTCCTTCGTTTGGTTGAGTCTGCCTTAAGCCTAAGATGCTATCGCTAAATATCCTCTGCCAAAGGTCATAACAACGGTTTGTAAGTAGGTAGGCATAATTAGGCTGAAGACAGTTTACAGACGGTGCAAGGATTTCGGGCGAAGCCATCTTGTATTTAATTTGACCCACCTACTTATCGGATGAACGGGGATATTCCTAACATCCTTTTTTTGTTTTGTTCTATACTCATTTTGTTTACAACACTGGGGGTCTTTGCATAATCTCCTTGAAAAGGCATAGCCCCCTTTGAGACAACTAAGTCTTAGGGTGATTTTTAGCAAGTTGATTGCTGTTAAAAAGTTTCTGCGTTAAGGCTTGCAGCGATTTGTTACACCCTCACCTGTCTGTATGGTGATCGCGGCATCAGTGCTCTTTCCGGGGCGGAAACCCATGCATGTAATTTGGTATCACGATAGGCGTTAAACGCTTGCGGAATAAAAGTCTCAGCGCTCAA
Source organism: uncultured bacterium (assembly GCA_966675205.1). Lineage (GTDB taxonomy): Bacteria > Cyanobacteriota > Cyanobacteriia > Cyanobacteriales > Coleofasciculaceae > JBFLZA01. The sequence continues at coordinate 1,594 of CBKWLJ010000094.1, read as the reverse complement.
GTATGAGATCGGCGTGAACCGTTTTGTTGCTGTGTGGATCAACAAGGGCTGTGGCGATCGCATTGAGCAAAGCACAATGATAACTTCTACTCATCTTCTAGTTGGCTAGCAATCACTGTGGACTGGGAGCAGAAGTAGTCTCCACCCTCAGTCCTTACTGGACTCAGCACGTCAACCGCTTTGGCATCTATGACCTTGACCTCAACCGTCGTCCCAAGCCGTTAGATTACGATAGCCTGGTCATACCAAAGCTCTGAGTAGAACAAAAATACTGCAACCTGAAGCTCCCTCCTAGAAAACCTTTCAGTCCAGTCGTGATACCAAATTACACGAATGGGTCTCTGACCCGCATAAAAGTTTAAGGTGATTATTCTCAAATTGCTAGAAGCTTGATGCAGCAGGGTTTAAAGCTTAACACTACTTTCTGTTCCATTGCTCATTTCACCCCTTAACCAGGAAGTATTGTGGCATAAAGACTGTTGCTCCAGATTCAAATATTCTCAAGAATCGCTTGAGCAGCAGCTTCGTCGGTAATGAGTCCCGTAATTAACTTGCCATACAGAGCAGCTAGAATTGCTTCTGCCTTTTTCACACCTCCTGCCACACCAATAATCAGCCGACGAGCCGGTTGTTCAAGCGATACACTGGCAACCCGGCTGTTCGTTCCCTCTTGAAGCAACACTCCCTTACAGTCGTAAGCCCAACCCCCAATTTCTCCCACTGCTCCCAAATCAATTAGTTGGGCAACCTCATCATCATTGATGAAGCCGTCTTGATGTAACGGAGCATTCCAGGCAATGTGACTAATTCCGACAAATGTTGCTTTGGCTTGCTCTGCAAGCGTCTTTACAGCAATAAATGATCGCTGAGTCTGCAACAGTTCTCGTTCTTCAATACTGGTGGCAACCACAGGAGTTGGGACAGGATAGGCTTGTGAACCCACGCGATCAGACAAATGCATGACCACCTCATGGCGACCGGCACGCCCACAGTGGGACATGTTCCCAATAATTGAGACAATCTTATGCTGGGGTTGGTCCATTGATGGAATTTGCTCCACCATCGATCGCAATGTCCGTCCCGATGAGAATGCTAGTATCGTTGGAGTTTTTGCAACAAGATACGTTTCTAAGTAGGTAGCCGCACACACGCCAATTCCATTCAACGTATCACTACTCCCAGCATCACTCGGTACCACTTCACAAAGCGACAGATCGAACTTATCGCGTAGCGACTCAGCCAGAGCAATACACTCACTTAAGGGATGATCGAGCCGAAATTTGATCAGCTTTTCACTCACCGCAAGCGCGATTAAACGTTGTGCCGATTGCCGAGACACATTAAGCTTGGTCGCAATCTCTTCCTGTGTATTCCCAGCGATGTAATAGAGCCAAGCCGCATGAGCCGCGAGATCTAACTTGCGAGCCCGAGGGGGCAAGCCAGCTTTGCTGGCATCGCGCCGTTCTGACAAGGGTTCTCTCATAATCCACCTTCGACGATGCCTTCTGAAAACATACCGTCCTTTAAAAAACGTCCTGATTAAAAATTCGTAGTACTCGCTCTCGCGAGAAGTAAGCTACGTAATTCGTAATTC
>CBKWLJ010000093.1:0-22375 GCA_966675205.1 uncultured bacterium | reverse complement strand
AAAATGCCACTTTCATTCATGGCTATGAAATTTTTTCATCGGGACTGCCTTTCTTCTTCTGCCTTCTTGCACTAGCCAGTTAACATTACTTTGGAAACAGTCTCTAAGGTTTATTCAAGTCCACCTGCTTAAATCCTCAGAAAACTGCTGCTGTAAAGCTATTGCATCGTCGCGCAAGGGACAATCAACGATTAAATTTCCGTTGGCTAGCACAACTGTTGAAAATCTGATGAGTTGCCGATAACTGAGTCTGGCATCACCGAGCAGTCTTAACTTACTTAATTGAATTCATACGTACTTTTTTCTTGACTCACTCACCTTCTATAAACCTGTTTAATTCGTGAATTTCGTTCATTCTTGAGTGGGGTTTTTACTAAGAATCCGCCAGAGAGCCTCCTACCCTAGTAGTCGAAAATGAATGGCGTTTTACAACAGGTTAGTCAGTAGGTTAGTAGCGTCTAATGACCTTATTGGAAACCTGAAACTAAGTAGCTGAGTGACGACTTGGGATTGCTGTCATTTATTTAATTTTTATCCTCCGTTAGATTGATTAAGTTTTTATCTGTGATTGTTAGATTTGCAAGCGATAACAATCGACGGCAGATGAACGTTAAGCCGTTTTTTTAGAAGGGTGATGATATGACTTATAACGAGCAAAGTTTGGATAAGCCTTACGAAAATGCTGACTCTATGACTACAGGTCAACGCGACGTTCGTTCAGAAGGCACAAGCATGGATGCTGGATTAGATAGAGAGGGAAATGCTCCCACTCTTACTATAGAAAGCACAAGCACAAGTGCTGGGTTAGATAGAGAAGAAAATCCTTTTACCATTCCGCCACAACCCATTGCTCTGCCACCTGCTATTGGCATGAATCAACCTGTGCTTGGTTCAGGAAGCACAAGCACAGGTGCTAGGTTAGCTACAGACGAAAAGGGTTCTGCCAATTCGCCTCAACCCGATGCTCAGCCAACTGTAACTGAGAGTGTTAGCAACGCCCCCAAGGGTACAGCTACAGGCAGTGGCATGAATTCTGGATTAGCTAGAGCACTGATGGGGGGACTCATTGGTGCTGGTTTGGGTGCTGCATTGGGCACATTAGCTGGCGCTTTGGCTCGTAAGAGAACCGCTCAAGGTCTTGACCGCGCTGTAAAAGGCGTAGGGGACGCGGCAAAGACTATAGGTGAGGGGGCTAACCTCACGGCAAAAGGTGTAGGCGATGCGGCAAAGACTATAGGTGAGGGGGCTAACCTCACGGCAAAAGGTGTAGGCGATGCGGCAAAGACTGTAGCAGAGGGGGCTAGTCAGGCTGTAGTGGGTGCATTACAGGATACTGCTGAGGGGGTTAACTATGTTGCCAAAGGTGCATTGGAAGCAACCAAGACTACAGCGGAGAATGCTAACCAAGCTGCCAAAGGTGCTTTGAACGCACTCCAGGGTGCAGCTAAGGATACTGCTGAGGGGGTTGACCAAGCCGTAGCAGGGGCATTGGACACGGTTAAGGGTGTAGCTGATAATGCCCAACAATCTGTAATCGGTGCAAGCGAAGCAGTCAAGGATAAATCTGAGGATGCTCAGCAATCTGTAGTCGGTGCCTTAGACACCGTCAAGGATAAAGCGGAGGATATCAAGCCATCTGATCATCCCAGCGACGACCAAGCTAAAGAGCGGGTGGTTATAGACAACTCGTCGGTCAACACGGCTGAGGTTGGCATGGGAGAGCCAGTTGGAGCCCAGATAGAGGTTATTTCAGACCCAGCGGAGATAGACCGAATTGTCGAGCAAACTCAAGATGTAAATACTCAAACCCCTAGCTCTTGGTGAAGCGGATTTCCGTGAAGGGCAAGGTGTTGGGAGCGAAAGTTTTGAAAAGTGGTGACGTGAAAGAAGCAAGCCTTCGTGGGTGAAGAATTCAGTCTTCCTAAAGAAGTAGAACACGATACCCTTGAAGTCGAAGATAAAATCCGTCGGGCAGAATTAGACCTTGATACTTAATCTCTTGAGGTCATTGATAAAGCCAAGACCTATCACGACGGCTCACCCTTTGCACTCAGACATTATGTGACCTACAGGCAAATCAATAAAGTAGTCATAAATATCTAGGAATAAATCACAGTTCCTTTCCTTGACGGACAGAGACGGTATCCTCAGGTATTTATGGCTACCTGCAAAAACAGCAATTAACAAGTTACGTTACCTAATTTTTTGGCTTAGCTCCTGTTAAGTGAAGAAAAACCCGGTCTAAGTGCCGTTTCTTCCTTGTATAAACAGACGGCTATTCATCACTTTTAGTACCAAGGAGATGATTATTATGAGTGACAACAACCAGCTTTTGGATACAGATGAGGTCATCGTTGAGCAGATTCCGTATCAATCCAGTGCTGATTCAACAGATACAGGCATGGATAATGGGTTAGCTAAAGTAGCAATTGGAGCAGTTATTGGTGCAACCTTGGGGGCAATAGCTGGTGCTTTGGCTAATAAAGGTACAGCTCAGAGAGTTAACATGACTGTAAAAAGTGTAGGGAATGCAGTCAAGAATGGAGCTCAGAGGGTTAACCTGACTGTAAAAGATGTAGGGGACGGAATCAAGAATGTAGCTGAAGGCGTTAACTACACTGTAAAAGATGTAGGGGACACAGTTAAGACTACCGCTGAAGGCGTTAACTACACTGTAAAAGATACACTGGACGCTGTTAAGGGTACAGCTGAAGGTGTTAACTCCACTGTAAGAGATGTAGGAGACACAGTTAAGGGTACAGCTGAGGGAGTTAACGACACTGTAAGAAGTACAATCGATGCCGTTAAGGGTGTATCTGAGGATGCCCAGCCATCTGGTAATCAGTCCGTTAACACATCTGAGAAGCAGAGGACTTACATTTTAGTGCCAGTAGAGAACGAGAACCAGTCAGTTGTTAGGTGAACTATATCTGTAGATGTGCACCACACCAGTAGCTACTGGTGAAACGGTAGTTGACTGACCCAAGAGCGATCGCAGCAGTGAGTAGAGTTCCTAAAGCCGCTACTGCGATCGCAAGACAATACAGCAAGTGATAGCGCAAGCGCTGCCGCCTTCGGCAGATCGCACATACCGAAGTATTTCTTCTTCCCTTGAAGATTTTTAATTACAAGAACTGCCACACCTATCGACTTGCGCCCAAATTTTTGTTGCAGGTGTTGCAGGTCGAGTTGTATTAGAAGGCGCGATAGATTCTACTTTAAGAATCTTTAGCTTCTCGGTCGGCTTAATAATAGCTAAAGCTTTTTGTTCTTTAGCATTAAAATTAGGTGCTTGTGGTCTATTTTTTCTCAACGTCACGCCCGGTGTAACACTTACAGTTACTATCGATCCTACTGAGGGAACAACTGATGAATTGATAGACGCTGAACCCTTGATTAGAGATTTTCCAACGAGTCCGGAAGCTGAACCCTTATTGATATTACCTAGAAAAATCCAACCATCTGCAAGTGTTTTCGGTGTTGTTTTTGGGGTTGAGTTGAGGCTTTGATTAGAGGTTGGTGATTTTGTGGCTAATTGGGATGATTGTGTTTCTAGATTAGATTTGGGGGGTATTGTTCCTAATTCGGGTGATTTTATGGCTAGATCAGATTCTGGAGATTTTGTTGCTAATAGGTTTTGTCTTGAAGTAAATCCCCAGATTGCACCGATTAAACTGATAGTAACTGCGCCTAGAAGAATTCCCGTGGCTTTGTTTATTTTTTCAGTTTGTAAGAGACTTCTTTTTTGTTTACTCTCTTGAGTAGTTTCTTGTTGATTGCGCTTAAATTCTTCTAGTCTTTGTTGAAGATTTTTATATTCAATAGGTCTGATGTCTAGTGCATTAAGATTCCTAGGCTCCTGTGAATCCTGTAACCATTGAGAAGCTTGTTCTGTAACATCATCACTAGGAAAATTCTCCTGGCTTAGTCTATTCAGCTCCACCCCAACTAGCTGCTCGTCATATAGCTTGCTATTGTGATTATCAGAGGGATTGACCTCCTCATCTGTAACTTTTGCGGCGTTCTCTACAGTTATTACAGAAGGATTAACTTCTTCAACTTCATCGTTTATTGGATTACCTACACCATCCCCCGTGCTGTCGTAATTATCAAAGGACTTGACCTCTTCATCTGTAGCTTTTACGGCGTTCTCTATAGGTATTACAGAAGAATTGACTTCTTCAACTTGATCTTTTATTGCATTCCCTACACCATTACCAGTAGGGTTAATACTCTCAGTCACACTGTTGGCTGCACTGACTACAGAGGGTTGGGCTTCCTCAGCGGTATCTTTTGTCAAGTTCTCTATATCTATTACAGACTCGTCAGCTACACCCTTTACCGCCTGCTCCATACCTATTACAGAAGGCTTGACTTGCTCATCTGTTTCTTTTATTGCATTCCCTAGACCGTTTATAGGGTGGTTAACACCTTCAGCTATTACAGATGATTGAGTCTCTTCAACTGTATCTTTGGTGGCGTCCTCTACAGCTATTACAGAAGAATTGACTTCTTCAACTCCATCTTTTACTACATTCCCTAGACCTTTAACCGTGTGGTTAACACTTTCAGCTACGCTCTTAGCTGCATCGACTAGAGAAGGCTTGACCTCCTCAACAGTATCTTTTATGGCATCGACTACGCCTATTACAGAAGGCTTGACCTCCTCAACTGCATCTTTTACTGCATTCCCTACAGTTTTTACATCGTTTACAGTGTGGTTAACACCTTCAGCTACACTCTTAGCTGCGCCGACTACAGATGATTTGGTCTCCTCAACCGTATCTTTTATGGCATCGACTACACCGATTACAGATGATTTGGTTTCCTCAACCGTATCTTTTATGGCATTCTCTACACTGTTCGCACTGTAGTTAACAGCCTCAGCTACCCTCTCGGTTGTCTTTGCTGCCTCCACTACACTTTCTACAGTGCGGTTAACACGTTGAGCTGTACCTTTACCAACCAAAGCACCAGCTACTGCACCGACTACACCGCCAACAACTCCTCCAACTCGACGACCGAGTAAAACACCAATCGCTGCTCCAACTAACCCGCCGCCAATGCCTGTTCCTGCTCCATAAGCCGCACCTTGCTCCCTAATGAGGTTAGCCTTTTCGTCCTGATGATCAACAGGCTGCCTGTTATCGCTCATAGTAATTGTTTCACTTATACCAAGGCGTAAAACGCCCATCCAGAGCAACTTGTTATTTATGACCCAATTTAACAATCTTAGGTAAGACGTTAACTGGCCTAAAGGGGTAGATTGCCGAAGGAACGAATGTATTGAAAAATGTCAGTTTGCGATCGCTTATACTTTTCAATCACATCTTGCGCGATCGCTTCAGCCTTACTCACAGCAACCAAAGCAACGCAAGCCTCCCGGAAACATATTGACATTGTAAATATGCATACCTACACTTTAGGCATGGACGTATATTTCGTGCTTAACGGTATCACCTTTGTTTGGAATAACGTGAATACTATGAAAGCTGAAACTCTGAAAAAGCGATTGGATAAAAATCGTCCTATGACTGTTGTCACCATTCGTATCCCGGAAGATGTAGTGGAGGATTTAAAGCGATTAGCTCCACTACTAGGCTTTTCGGGTTATCAACCGTTGATTCGTGCATATATTGGTCAGGGACTTCGAGCAGATCTTGAACGGTTAGAGAATCATACGGTTTCTGCGTTGATTGCCAGTTTGAAGCGTCATGGTGTGAGTGATGAAGTGATTCATGAAGCGCTCAGTGAAGTTGCTCACGGTAGTTAATGGAGATGATATCCAATGGCAATAAGCACAGTCAAATTACTTGATGTAGTTGCATTGACAGTTAATTTGCTTGAATACAACTTGTGGCGTGGGCAAGTTGGGACGGTAGTTGAGGAATTGGCTAGTGGTGCTGCCTTTGAAGTTGAGTTCAGCGAAAGACGCTATCGCGTCTCGCTTCGCTATCGCAATGGGCGCACTTATGAATCGATTGGTTTGCGTCCCGACCCAATTATGGTACTGCACTTCGACCCTGTGCCTCCTGATGCAACACCCGAAATGGCAACAGCAGCGGGTTAACTTACCTCTGGAACTAGAATACGTCCGGCATAACGCGTTAGCGAAGCATCCCGGAGGGTTATCGCTTGTATTGTTCAAGTATGTCTTGGGCGATCGCTTCAGGCTTACTCACAGGAACCAAAGCAACGCAAGCTCCCCCTCGCACCAGCATCTGTCAGGTGAAAACGGTAAGCGATCGCCTCATACAATTTAGCTGCTTGTGAGTTAAAGGTGATAATGGGACATAGCCTGTCTAATGTTCATGAGCCTCCATGCAATTTGAGTGGGACGAAGCGAAGAATCTCGAAAACATCCGTAAACATCGGATTGACTTCGCAGATGTTCCTGATATGTTTGATGGTTCTATACTGGTTGAGCTGGATGAACGTACTGACTATGGCGAAGACCGTTGGATCGGAATCGGCTTTTTACGAAACGGTGTTGCGGTTGTTGTCTGGACAGAACGGCAGGGTGATGTAATCCGTATTATCTCAGCACGAAAAGCAAATCGATATGAGCGTCAACGATTCGAGCAATACCTCTCGTACTGATTGGGATGCACTAGAGGCAATGACGGATGAGGAAATTGATTACTCTGATATTCCGCCTCTGACCGATGAATTTTTTGAGAACGCTACGCTGAGAGTGCCAGCGGCTCAAGCTGATAACCTGATTCAGCTAGACCCTGAGGTTATGGCATGGTTTCGATCGCAAGGTGCGGAGTATAGAAGCCTGATCAACTCGGTCTTACGCCGTTACATAGAGAACAGTAGCGGTAGGCAGTCGGTCTAACACTGCGCTGCCAGCACAAACAGAGGATGCTGCTTGGGATACGGGGGAATGAGCGGGATTAAGTGATGAAGATTTATCTCAACGAATTTGCACTTTGATGCCCTTTTATCACAATGCACGTAATAAAGCGGGAGGCAGATTTTTATAATGTTGATTACTGAGCAGATGGTTGAGAAAATTCCGATAACTAGCTTTCTGATCTAAACTTTTTGTGATTTTTATCTATGGAAGAAACAGTTCACGATAACTTTTTCAAGAACTTTACCGTAGTAACAGCAACTATATCGGCAGCAGATTACCTCCCTGAAAATTCAGGTATTTATGCTTTCTATCATGCGTTTGACTTTTTAGAGAACAACTTATCTGAGCATATAGATACTCGAATAAAAAATACTGTATTTAAAACAAAGTTTTCTGAAAAAGATAATAGAAGTAAGTTCATTGTCGATACTTGTGGAGAGTCAGTTGGTTTGTCTCAAAAAATGGATCAATTTATCAAAGCTGTCTCTCAGCCTAAAGAACGAAGAATCTTAAAAAATCTTCTAATCTCATGTAGCATTCTCCAACGCCCAGATTACATTAAATGGTCTTCCAAATCAAGAAACTTGACCCAATTAGATCCTTACTTAACGACTCTAGATTTGGTTAGCCAATGTACTATTGAACTATTAAAAGATTATCAGAAGCAAGCTTTAAAGAAATCGTTCAATTCACCAAGTGAACGTAATAAAGCTTTAGATGATTATTATGAATCTCATCCTAAACTTCCTCAAATAGGCACAAAAGCATTGCTTAAGTGGTTTTTCACTGAACTTCAGCCATTCAAGGATTGGGTATCACAGATTAACTACGTAGGTATAAATATTCCTATTCAACCGGAGCAATCTCGATTAAATGCAAGTCAAAAAGCAAGTATAAAGGAATTACGAGAGTCAAGCATTCTATATACTATTCTAGGACAAAAAATTCTTTTTTCCGCTGTTTCAAGGTTCTTACTTAAGATAAGAGTAGAATACCGTATTCCAACAATTCTTGATGCCATATCGCTTAGTATTACTAAAATGCATGAAGATGGCTTTCTCGACCGAAATAAAGATCATTGGTCTAATGTCCTAGTGCAACCAAATGAAAAACTAACCATGATCACTAAAGGATCTGGACCCGAAAAATGTATAGAACTTGTCAAAATGATATTGCTTGATTCCCCTGATGGCGTGAGAGAATTGATAAAACGTACTAGAGATGAGGTCAGTAACGAGGTCAACTGGAATGAAGCTTTGATTTCCAATTGGAGAAGAGAGTTTCATGTGATATTACCTGAAGTTGATTTTATTGATGAGCAGATAAAGGAATCTTCTGAATCAGAGGACTCCTTTGCTGAAGTTCGAGATTTGCTTGACTCTTCTGAGGAGGAGGAAGAGGAATCTGATGAAATTGAAGATGATGAGGATATTTTTAAAGAAGCTGAGGAAGTAAAGGACTAAGATGTACAACTTTCTGGGAAAATAGAATACTGCACAACAGCTAACTGACTTCTGGAACCAGAATACGTCCGGCAAAACCCGATCGCATATATCGTTCAATCACCTCTTGCGCGATCGCATCTCCCTTACCTGCCTCAACCAAAGCCACACAAGCCCCCCCGAATCCAGCACCCGTAAGACGTGCTCCAAATACTCCAGGCGTTTCCTGTAGCATCGCCACCAGTGTATCCAAGGCAGGCACGGAAACTTCGTAATCATCGCGTAAGCTAGCGTGAGAAGCATTCATCAATTCACCAAAACGCTCTGCTGATACTCCCTGTAGAGCCTCCAGTACTCGATTATCCTCAGTGATGACGTGACGAGCACGACGGCGATGCGGTTCAGGTAAGTCTTCCACAGCTTGCGGATCGGTAATATCTCTCAGCGCCTTCACTCGTAGCAGGTGCGCCGCTTCTTCGCATTCAGTTCGTCGCTGGTTGTAGCCACTCCCTGCCAGAGTGCGAGGCACACCACTATCAATTACCACAACCTCTGCCCCCGATGGAAAAGGTATCACCTGACGATCAAGCGATCGCGTATCGAGAAATAGCAGATGTTCAGTATCAGCTAGGCTCGACGCCATCTGATCCATAATGCCGCATTGCACACCCGAATATTGGATTTCTGCCTGCTGTGCCAACTGAGCGATCCGTACATCATCAATATCTAAATTTAAAAGCGATCGCAGTCCTCTTAGAGTTGCCACCTCCAAAGCAGCGCTGCTAGACAAACCTGAGCCTATCGGAACCGAGGAAGTGACATACACATTAACCGGTGGTACAGTCTCCCCTTCCCGTTCTAAAAGCCGGAAACAGCCGAAGATATAACTGGCGAATCCAGAGGGTGTATGATGACCTTCTGAAATACTCACCCGTTCGTTAAGTTCCACCGAGTAAAAGTGATGCTGTCCATCCTTGCTCAAACCCAATTGCACTATAGTATGTTGGGGAATAGCTGTCGGCATTACAAATCCATCGTTGTAGTCAGTGTGTTCACCAAGTAGATTCACCCGGCCTGGAGCACTGGCTTCTGCTTCAGGTGATGCACCAAATATCTGCTGAAAGTCCATCTTAAATTTTCCGTTTTAACTAAAAGCTTGTATCCATTATTTGTAGGGGCGGGTTTATGGAACAAATCTTAGGGTAGGACAATAAATTAAAATCAAACCCGTCCTCAAATCACCGATAACGGACAGGGGAGGTTTTGTTGATACCAAGTTGCATTCATACGCAGCATATTCATTTTCTCCGCGTCCCTGCGTCAGTCTCAACTACTATCTTTGAACGCAACTCGGTATGAGGTGTCGTTACGCTCAATAAATGCTAAAAATGATGTCTTTTTCTTCCTTACCCTCCGGAATTCATCGGTACCGAAATTAAAACTATTTCATACGAAATTAAAACTATTTCATATTAGTTGTGTGAACAAATCTATTGACGGAGTTCCCCGTTAATAAACCGCCCCTATATACCATGCTGTGATCATGTAATTTCCAAAGGTACAGGGCGTAGTCTTCCTTCTACCTCAACACTCGGCCAATTTGGATCGAACGTCAGATTTTCCAACTTTCCATCCTGGAGAATCACAAAAGTATCTTCAACCTTTGCCCCTGGTAAACTTGGATTCCAAGCAACAGTAATGCCTTCCGCTAAAGTGTCAGTAGTAGTAGGATTTGCCACAATTTCTCGTGCCAAATATCCCGTCGTTCCTCCCTGGTGATGTTCGCGGATTGCATTGGGAAATCCGTGCTGTTCATAAGCCTGAGCTAAAGCGTGATAAACTGCGTCCAGAGAAGTTTCAGGTTTGCATAAATTCAACGCTTCGGCTTCAATTTCTCGAACATGACGGTGCAATTGGGCTTCTTGATCTGAAACAGGGCCAAAGGAAACAAATCGGGTAAGATTCGCATAAAGCCCGTATCCTCTAGCACAAAACACCAGCATTGCTCGGACGCCAAGTGGTTCCCCAGTCGCAGTAGCATGACGGTAAAGCGGCAAACGCCTCTCACCAGCTACCAGAGTTAGCGCTGGATGCAGCCCCCTCTCCCACAAGGCTTGAGCCCCCGCACCTGCTAGCTGATATTCTGTCCAGGTCGGTTGAGCCTTTGATAGTACCTCTGTCATTGCTTCGCTCGCCTTACGCCCGACTTCGCGATAACGCTCTAGCTCACTTGACATTATTACCCGTTTATGGCGCTGTAAAGATGCGGGTAATCGCTTTTCTATATGTGGGATAGGGCGATCGCTCAGAACCTTCCCTTCATTCGTCACATCTCGCACAAAAGACTCACGAGCAGCCGCATCAGCCCAAGGGTTAACGTACAGCTTGAAATCCGCCGAAAGTTCCTCATCTTCTAAACGCTGAGCTTCAATTTCATCCGTCAGTACCCAGGCATCTCGAATTGTTACCAACACTTCTGCCACTCCAGTTTCAGCCGTCAGCAACACGGTATTGGAAGCGCCAGCAGTTGCCCAAGCAAACCAGTCTGTTCCCTTCAGGCGGACACCTGTTGCTCCAGTTTCAGTTAAGGCTTCCCGGATTAATTGCAGTTTGCGCGAGACTTCTTCATTTAATTCCTTCATAACTCACCTCTTGCAACAGCTAGGTTCTTGCACCATCCTTGGCAAGTCGCTCTCACCCGCCCGGAGTTTAAACTCCGGGCTAATAGCTCAAGTCCACTAAAGTGGACTGCAATTGTTGTCGAGGAAGCATTTAGTCCTCTTGAGAGGACTTTCGCTATGAGCCAGGGATTTGAATCCCTGGTGGATGAGTGGGTGAGTGGAAGATTTGAGAGCAATAAATCCCTCCTCGAAACGGAGAGGAGAGCCAGAGTTTTTCCTCCCCCTTCCCTTGCAGGGAACCGGAGCTTTAGTGAGGAGGTTGGGGGGTTAGGTTTTTGATTCATATCCGTACCCCCGCTTCCAGAATTACCGATACCGCCTGCAATTCAGACGCTTTCTCCTCTGGGAGGGCGTCATTGGCAAACATTCCTGCTGCCAGTTCGGTTCCAGCTAAGTACTTCAGCTTATCTGGGGTACGATACGGGGGATAGAGTTCAGCGTGCAAATGCGATTCCGGATGGGGTTGACCGTCAGTGGGTGCCTGGAACCAAGCCATCAAGTAAGGGAAAATCCGGTTCCATAAGCCGTCATACTTGAGGGTGACCGTTTTTAAGGATCTAGCGAGCCCTCTACGCTGCTTTGCCGTCAGTTCGATGAAGGTTGCAACGGGATCAATGGTCGCAATCCAAACTTCGTAGGGGTAGCGGGCACACGCCGGGACAAATGCGATCGCTTCTTCATCCAAATAAAGAATTCGCTGCTTGTCCTCAATTTCCTTTTGAATCAAATCTTGCAGCAACCCCCGCTGATTTTCTTGATAATAAGCTTGCTGGCGTTCTTGCATCCGTGCGGGGACAGGAGGCACAAACGGATAGGCATAAATCTGACCATGCGGATGAAGTAACGTTACTCCCATCTCCACACCCCGATTCTCGAAGGGCAGCACATACTGAATATGCGGATGCCCTCCGAGTACACGAGTTCGGTCAGCCCACACAGAAAACAGCAAATCCAGGTGATCGAGTTCCAGGGAACCGAGGGAAGCTTTAGGGTCTTGGGTGAAAACCACAACCTCACACGCACCATTGGCGGGTAGTGTTTCAACAATACTGGCAGGTGGGTCGTGCGCTGCCAGTATCATTGAAGCAAAGCGGTTGTCGAAAACCGCTATGTCATATCGCCCCTGAGGCAGTTCGGTGGGAAAGAGAGGATCGATAGTGGGTGCCAGTGGATTGTACTCAGGGGGCGGCATAAAAGTCCGCCCCTGACGATGACTGGCGTAAGCTACCCATTCACCTCGCAAGGGATGCCAACGTAGATGGGGATTAGCTTGAATTGGCTCATTACCGGGGCTGGGAGCCTGGATGCCCTGCACAATGGGGTACCGACTGTATAGAGTCAGCGGACGCCCATCCGGCTTTAGCAGCTCCTGGGAATACATTTTTCTCTAATGACCATTTAGCTTTAATGCTAGAGAGCATAGCGTCCTCCTCTTCCTCCTCGCCCCTGCCTAGAGTTGCATGTGCGATTACTTCAATCGGAAACTTGGGAGTGCGGTCTGCATACAACAAACCATTGGCTTCCTGGAAGGTATCCGTCAACTGGGTGTAACAAAATCCGCTGAATAGTTCGATTTTGTTAACCACCTCTAGTAGCGCTGTATACCGGATTTGTAACTCAGAGACATCCTCAGACCGCACGTATCCCCAGATTTTATCGATATCAGGTTCTTCCGGAGCGGCGTAAGCAATGCCACCAAACTCAGTGAGCATGATCGGCTGCCCATTATGGGGATGACCATCAAGGGTGAGGACACGACCTCCTGGACGTTCGCGATCAAACAAATCGCCTAACTTGACCTCTGGGCCATAACGTTTGAACAGCCGAGTTGGCTTATTATCGTAGTCATGGATAGCCAGGATGTCAGTCGCTGCACTCTCCCAGCCGTCATTACCGATTACTGGGCGAGTCGGGTCTAGAGTTTTAGTCAAGTGATAGAGTGCTTGGACGCAGTGCTGATGAGCATCTGTGGCTGTTAGGTCAGGAACGCCCCAAGATTCATTGAACGGCACCCACACCACGATACAGGGGTGGCTGGCATCCCGCTCGATGACCTCAGTCCACTCTTTGGTGATTCGTTCCACCGCTTTGGGTGTGAAGCGATAAGCACTAGGCATCTCTTCCCAAACCATTAAGCCCAGCACATCTGCCCAGTACAAGAACCGGGGGTCCTCAATCTTTTGGTGCTTGCGGACACCGTTGAAACCCATGCTCTTGACTAACTCGACATCGCGCCGCAATGCCTCATCAGAGGGCGGAGTCATGAGCGTGTCAGACCAGTAGCCTTGGTCTAGAACTAAGCGTAAATAGTAAGGACGCCCATTGAGCATGAAGCGATCGCGCTGTATCCCCACAGTCCGCATCGCCGTATAGGACATCACTACATCAATCAGCTTGTCCTCGTACCACAGTTGAATTTCCGCATCGATTAAAGTTGGCTTCTCCGGACTCCAGAGCAACTCATTGCGGTAGTCGTCAATTCCAGGGTCAGACAGCGCGATACGTCGGTGAATTTCCCCGTTGATTACTTCGTAGGTATCGTTCACCAGTAGATGACAGTTAGCTGTGAGTTTCACATTTATTTGCAAACCATCGTATTGCTTACCCGCGACAAAGGCTTCAAAGCCAATCTCCCACCGCTCGAAATGGGGTGTCCAACGGATGCGATCGATATAAGTAGCAGGAACGACCTCAGCCCAAACTGTTTGCCAAATACCACTAGTGCGCGGGTACCATATACTATGAGGCTCTAGCTGCCAATCTTGCTTACCACGAGGTTTAGCTAGATCAAAGGGGTCGTCTTGCGCCCAAACTGTAACCCTCTGTACTCCGTTTTCATTTAAGACAGGAGTAATGTCGATGCTAAACGGGCTGTGTCCACCTTCATGGTCAGCCATGAATTGACCATTGACCCAAACCCGTGCACGATAGTCTACAGCCCCAAAGTGGAGCAACACCCGACCTTCACCCTTGGGTAAATCAAATTCTCGCTCATACCAGCAGTTGGGGTGAAAACCCGTGTCACCGATGCCACTTTTAGCGGATTCTGGAGCAAAGGGAACTTCAATACTATGAGTCCAATCAGCAATGTCATTGGGGTGAACAAATCGACCAGCGTCATCAAATGTGAACTTCCATGAGCCATTCAGACAAATCCATTGAGCCCGCCGCAGCTGGGGACGTGGATATGCTGTATCAGTCTGGCAAGAATTTCCCCTGCTAGCGGGATCGCAGGTCAATTCATAACAATTCTGTAACTGCTTACCCAACGAGTGCATAAAGACATCTATCCTAGGTTATGTATCTAGCGTACCCAGATTGATCCCCGTGTTGCACATAGCACGTCGTTGATTTACAAAACTTTTGAAGCCCTACAAAGATCTAGCTTTTGCTTCTTTTAGGTTGATTGGGGGGGCTTCACAGTTATCCCTCTCCTCAGAAAACAGCAATGAATTAGACCTTTGAGTAAGACGCGGGCGTTGTCCATCCTGTCATCAAGTTAATGACCCAGATGAAAACGCCACATTAAATATTAGAAGGGTTAAAAGTTCAACCCTAGGCGTAGGGGATGTTAGACAGTCAGAGACTGCAATCTCTGCCTGATGCCTAAATCCCACGCGCTTTTAGCCATGGGAGTGGCTCAAAATCGTTAGCCTATCTTCTCGAATCCAGAGAATGTTTCTCGCTTGCGCTGCGCGATCGCACGCAAAAGCTATTGTGTAAGGTGGCTTTAGTTATTTAGAGCTGAGTACTGGTTTCTGGAGCAACAATTTCACCTTCAATCTTAATAAGATTATCTTGATCGGTAATCAAGTCGCTCAGTTCGTGAACGGTAACACCCATATCATCGCAAGCCAGCTTCAGTTCTCGACTGAAAGCATTGATATCCTCACCATAACCGCAAAGTTGGGCCGCTGTTTCGATTCCCTGTTTGGCATTCGCTCTTGCACAATCAACTAACTCCAAACCGATCAAAGGGGTGGGGGATGCCATAGATTCAGATTCATGGTGTGTTTTAGACAATTCCAGAGTAGTCGCAACACAGTTGTAGTGAATCTGTCAGTAGGCAGAAACGCTTAAGCTCTTTTTTGCCAATATTGGTAGATCGTATAAGCAAGAGTTACAACACCCGTTACGATCGCAGACTCATCGACTTCAAATTGAGGATGGTGCAGTGGGGGGTTGAGTTTATCCTTAAACCCTACACCCAAGCGGAACATCGTACCAGGAGCGTGTTGCAAATAAATAGAAAAGTCTTCAGCCCCCATTGAGGGTTCAGGTAGGATGTGAATGCGATCGCTTCCCCAAGCTTCTCGTGCTGACTCCTCCAGCAATTGAGTTAAAGCTAAGTCATTTTGCACCGAAGGCACTCCCCGACGGTAATTGATTTCATAGCGAGCACCATACGTATCGCAAACATTGGCAACGATTTTTTCGATCCACTGAGGTAAATTCTCATGAGTATCTGGATGAAGCGATCGCACCGTTCCCGCCAACCGGACTTGATCAGCAATCACATTAGGAGCACGTCCACCCGTAATTTGCCCAATCGTCAAAACCATCGGCCGCAAAGGATTTTGAGTACGGCTAATTGCCTGCTGAAGAGTCGTAATCACCTGCGAGGCAATCCAGATGGCATCAATAGCCTCATGGGGACGAGCACCATGACCAGACTCTCCCATAATAAAGATTTCTAAATCATCCGCTGCTGCTGTCAGCGCCCCATGACGAATCCCAATGGAACCTGCTGGAATGGAGGGAAATACGTGAACACTAAAAATAGCACTCACATCATTCATCGCCCCATCTCGTACCATCCAATTTGCACCTTGGGCAATTTCTTCCGCCGGTTGGAATAAAAAGCGGGTATTACCAGGAAAAATTTCTCCGAGTTGAGAGAGAATCATAGCCGTCCCTAACCCGACGGTAGTGTGGACATCATGACCACAAGCGTGCATAATCCCTGGTTTACGTGAGGCAAATTCCAGACAAGTTTGTTCAGTGATGGGTAAAGCGTCCATATCCGTCCGGACAGCGACTAGACGTTCATCCGTGCGGCCCACGAGTTCGCCAATCACGCCAGTTTTCCCCACAGCTTCTTGTACAGCCATCCCACAGGAAGACAGCACACCCGCAACATAAGCCGCTGTCTGGTATTCTTGGCCGCTGAGTTCGGGGTGAGAGTGAAGGTGACGCCGAATTTCAATCAGGCGCGGTGCAAGGTCTTGGGCGATGTCTTTAATCCGAGAGAGCATGAAGACGTTACCAGCTTTACTTTACAAAATTTTCTACAGTATCATCTAGATTTCGGGAATTATCATGCCCTAGTAAGGGTCACAACTTACGCAAATACACAATATATAGCCTTGCACCTTCTCAATAAGGGAAGGATGAGTAATGCCCACCCTACGAAATAATAAACTTTTCATACTATGATTTTCGCAATAAGACAGTGGTGCAAGATCTGAGACTCCCTACTCCCTACTCCCTGTTCCCTATTCTCAAGTGAGTCCTTCTTAATTTCATCAATAAAAAAGCCCAGTCGCTTCTAGGCAACCGGACTTAAGAGTTAGGCTATACGGTATTATCCGAACCAACAAGTTGCTTCAATTGGGTTAGGCAGCTTGCTCCAAATTGACTTTGACAACCTTGTTTTTTTCTTCCTCCATTTTGGGCAGTGTCAGAATCAAGATACCGTCTTTGTACTCAGCTTGGACTTTGGTATTTTGAATTCGGGCGGGTAAAGGAATCACTCGCTGGAATTTCCCATAGTTGAATTCACTGCGGGTTACGCCATTCTCTTGGGTTTTAGTTTCTTCCTTACGCTCACCACTGATGGAAACAGCGTTCTGTGTGACTTGTATATCCAAGTCTTTTGCTTCTATTCCCGGAAGTTCAACCTTCAGATGGACTGCTTCTTGTGTCTCTTCTATCTCAGCAGCAGGAACTCTTACAAAGCTTCGTTCTCTACCTGTACCTGTAGTAGGTACTAGAGTTTCATCAAACAATTGGTTCATTTGCTGTTGTAAAGTAGCAATTTCTCTCCAAGGATTCCAACGAACGAGTGCCATAGTTTTTACTTGCTCTTTAACTAGTTCAGGTTTTTCTTTGCTTTGATTTTTATATTATTTTGAGCAAAAGCTTTGTAATTTCGGTTTTACGTCCTAAACTCATGATGATTACCGTACTCAATTAAAGCTCAACATGAAGTACGGGAAACTGAAATAATCTTGGTTCGGTTAACTCGGTAAAAGTCTAGTAATCTTAAGTTGTATGTAGTGTATTGTAGGGGCACGAATGCCAAAGCCTTTACAGTTTTTCTGTAATTCATTTAAGTGAGAACAGCTATATTTTTTGGAGCCGAATTATTGCTGAAGTGTAATGCCCCACAGCGGCGATCGCTATTCGTGCCGCCAAACAGACACAATAGGAGAATCCTCAACCTGTTTAAACCTTTCTATGAGAACGCAAGGGCAAACGGTCAAGCTTCTTGATTATCGCCAAGAGAATGCCTCAGATGCATTTGTACCTAAACCCGCTGCTTTTTCAAGCTCAGGATGGGACAGTCTCTATCTTGAACTCCATCAACAGCCAACATTTGAAACAATCGAGCATCAGCATACGATGCATGTGATTGCTTATGGTGTTTCTAGCTCCTCATTAGGAGAACGATGGTTGGATGGAAAGCGGACA
Organism: uncultured bacterium; assembly: GCA_966675205.1. Lineage (GTDB taxonomy): Bacteria > Cyanobacteriota > Cyanobacteriia > Cyanobacteriales > Coleofasciculaceae > JBFLZA01. The sequence goes on along the minus strand of CBKWLJ010000093.1, from coordinate 4,697 downwards.
ATAGAGAGGCGGAGCAAAGGAGACATCGCTATTATCCCGGCAGGAATTTCTCATCGCTGTAATTGGAATGCCCCAGCTCAGTTTATGGTTTTGGCAATTGAGCCTACACTTCTTTTCCAAGTTGGTCAAGATTGGGTAAATCCCGATCGCATTGAACTCATCCCTCATTTCATGACTAAGCAAGATGTACTGATACAAGGTATCTTCTCTGCCTTGAGAGATGAATTAGAAACTGGCAAAATTGGAGGGTATTTGTTAATTGATAGTCTCAAAACAACATTAGCGATTCACTTATTACGGAACTATTGCAGCACACAACCAAAGCTCTCTAGCTATGTAAATGGATTATCAAAATTAGTGTTGCAACAGGTGGAAGAGTATATCAATGAACACCTGCATCAGGAGATAAAGCTAATTGAGCTAGCAGCGATCGCTCAAATGAGTCCCTATCACTTTCTACGTTTGTTTAAGCAAAGTATGGGTGTAACACCGCATCAGTATATCTTGCAGTGTCGAATTGAGAAAGCGAAGAATTTATTGCAGCATAGCGAACTCAGCATTGCCGAAGTTGCAGCCAGTGTAGGCTTTTGCGATCAAAGTCACTTTACTCGATATTTCAAGCGTATTGTTGGTGTTACGCCGAAGCAACTCCGGCAAGCTTAATCGCAAGAATTTACCAAAATTGAGCAACTTTTTTCTAGAGTTGTGAGTAGCACGCATTTTAAGCTATCAGCAGTAATTGCGATTAGAGAAAGCTGATGCAAATCGAACAGGCAATGATTCCCAGCAGTTTGCCTATGGAAATGAGTTTTCCTCTTTGGGGTTTAGCCATTTTCATCATATGGACGATCGCTATCGTTACTCTTTTGCTTACAGTCAGGATTCGGCATCTATCTGCGGGGGGTTCTATAAAAGATTTTGCAACACCTAACGAAGAAAGCTTGCTGTGGCGACTATTTCGAGTACACTCCAACTTGATAGAAAACCTTCCTTTATATATAGGAGTTGTATTTCTGCTAACAGTTCGGGGTGTCTCCGGAACAATAGTAAATTGGCTGATTGTTGTGTATATCGGATTTCGGCTTGTGCATTCAATGATTCACATCGCTGGTATTGATCCAAAGTTCCGGCTTTTCAGCTTAGTGATTCAGTTAGGTTGCTTGCTCGCCTTAACTACCTTGGCAATTTTATAGTGGAGGAAAGGATGGTAGTCTTTTAATCCGTCTTCATTTGTCTAAATCAGTTAGCGATCGCTCTAAGATAGCAACAACCGCACATTCTTCTGAACTCAGATTATGGGGTGAATCATCGGAGGCTGAATTGCTATATTCTTCGAGCATTTCTCCTAGCGTCCCTTCGAGATAAGTATCAAGGATGACAGGATGCACGTAATACTTGCGGGAGGTCGCGGGTTTATTTCCCAATTCCTTTGCCACTGCTTTAATTGCCTGTGTTACATTCTTTTTTGCTTGAGTCTGCGATTCAAATGGTGGCATCTGCTTCAGTTCTCGTGCTGCCAACACAGTCCCCGCCCAAGTGCGGAAGTCTTTTGCGGTGAAGTCTTCACCTGTAATCTCTCGTAGGTAATTGTTGACATCTTCAGAATCAATAGTTCGGCGTTGCCCTTCATTGTCAACATATTGAAACAATTCGTATCCAGGGATATCTTGACAGCGCTTAATAATTCTTGCCAATTTGCGATCGCAAAGTTCAATATCATGCTTAACACCACTCTTGCCTTTAAAGTGAAAGTGAATCGTTGTACTCGATACCTGCACATGGCGATTGCGTAAGGTAGTCAAACCAAAAGTTTTGTTTTCCTGTGCATACTCAACATTCCCAATACGAATGTGGGTTGTTTCTAAAAGCCGTACAGCAGTAGCGAGTACCTTCTCTCGTGGCAACCCTTTAAGGGCTAAATCATGGTCGATTCGTTCACGAATCAAAGGAAGTGCGATGCTGAAGGGAATCATGCGATTAAATTTAGTCTGAGAGCGTACCGTACACCAGTGGGGATGATAGCGGTACTGCTTGCGTCCTTTAGCATCCCGTCCAGTCGCTTGCAGATGTCCGTTGGCAATCGGGCAAATCCACACATCCTTCCAGGCAGGCGGAATGGCAAGGGAATTAATGCGTTTGATTTCTGATTGATCAGTTAGCCGTTTACCATCAACGCCAATATAAATAAATCCCTTACCTCGGTGCTGGCGGCAAATACCTGGACTATCATCTGTGACGTAGCGCAGTCCAGCCGTTTTTGCTGATTCGACGGGGTCTGTTACTAGGGTAAGGTCGCAAGTTTTGGGGGTTAATGTTTTCACGGCTTGTACTCAGTTGGGTCAGCAAGAATGTTCTTGAAATGCTTGACCCTTACTGAACTTTTAACGTACTCCTGATCGAAAGAAATCTCCTTAGCAGTATAGGCACTAAGGAGTAATATCTAATTGAAAAAACAATGCCATCAACTGGGAGATCTCCCTAAATCCCCCTTAAAAAGGGGGACTTTAAGTTGAGTCATTCTGGCAGATGTAGGGTGTGTTAGGCGCACTAGCTATTGAAGAGGAATCCACTGATACCACCGTTGATGCGCCGTAACGCACCACTGTTTGGGTTGCATTATTATGGCGGTGCGTTACGCAAGAGCTAACGCACCCTACTGGCGTGACTGAAAATCTTGCTCCCTCCCCTTTATAAGGGGAGGGTTGGGGAGGGGTCTTTCCAGATTTTTGCAAGAGGCTGATTACTCTACCTTTTTCGCTTTCCCTCTTCTTTACAATATGTAAGTTGTAAGTACAACCGCTTAATTATTCGGGTAAGGAGTTGAGTAGCAGGGTGAGTCCGCGAACGCCCACGACAGCTACTAAACTAGCGATCGCAACCAAGCTCAAAGGTCGTAAACTACTCTCTAACAGGTGTAGTTCATGTTCTAACTTCTGTTTGTAATGTCGGTCTAAGTTTTCTAATGCCGTGTCCAAATTGCCCGTTTCTTCGCCTGTGCGAATCATCTCCATCGCTATCGGTGGTAATTTGCCTTCAAGGCTGTGGCTCAAAGAATGACCTGCACGGACGTGTCGAGTTGCAGTTGACAAATTGGCCCTCATGACTGGGTCAGGAACATAGTCTCGCATCAACTCCAACGCAGTAAGAAGCGATACTCCGCAAGTTAAAGGCAAGCGTAACTGGGCAATGTAAAGTAGCGATCGCGCTTGAATTAGTTTACCCACAATGGGTAATTTCAGTGCTAGCTGCCGTGAACCATAACTGGAATAGTGAGCAATAAAAACACTGATTCCCCATAAAAGCAAAGCAATCACCAAACTTCTCAACCAAAACTCTACTCTAATCAGCCCTGTAGAATTGGGATTGAGAATGGCTGCGGTGAGGATGAGGAAGCCCCAAATGGTAACGATTGCTGAAAATCGGATTGAGCGAACCAACCGTTTCTGTCTCGTTTCAGCTTCAAATGCGATCGCTAATTGCTGACAGGTTTGAGGCAGCGAACCACTATATTCAGCTAATCGAATTAGCCCGATAGTCCAACTATCAAAGTAGTGAGAGTCAAGGGCTAATGCTGAAGCTAAGTCTTGGCCTGCATCCACCGCACTCCTAACCTGCTTCAGATAGCGCTGAAAGGAAGGATGAAGATTTTGTCCCGTGAGAGTTAAGCTCTGCTGTACACTCATGCCAGAGTTAAGCGAAGCCGCAAACTGGTAAAAGAACTGAGCTTTGCGCTGAAGCGTTAATCGGTTGGGTAGAGCCACTGTTTGCCATCGATCATTGCCATTGTATTGAGTTCTACCTTACCTCAGTTGCCAGCAATCTTAAGCTATTCCCATCTAGTGCAGCGCAGCGAAAATAACCCACCAGTTAAAAAAGATGAAAATTACTGTACAGTCTTTCTTCCCTTTTGCCTCCTGCCTTATATCTTCTGCCCTTGTGCATTAGTTTGCTCAATCATTAGTGGTAAAACTGTTGTGGAATGGGGATTTTGCCCAGATTTTTTTCAGGAAGGGCAGGACGGAATCGGCGTATTGTTTATTGTGTTTTGTGTAGTCGCGTTCGATTGCATTCCACAAATGTTGTAGCTGTTGCTGGGTAGAGCATTTTTGCAGTTGACAGGCAATGGCATTTTTCCATTGTTCCATCTGGCGGTAGCTGATGAATTGTCCTCCTTTGTCGAGGCGATGGACAAATATGACATAAAGCCAGGATTCGATTTTGATAATTAGGGATTCTGGAATTCGCAAGAGTTTGGCGATTTGATGCTTGGTGATATGGAATTTTTGTGCGGGGTTGATGCGGCGAAATAAGGCAGTCATGGTTGTTTCATGCTTTGTTGACTTTGTTGAATTCACATCTTGCATAAACCTAATCATCCGCCAGGGGTTCAAACCCCTGGCTTATAGCTCAAGTCCTCTGAAAGAGGACTAAATGCTCAATAAACAAGAGTTTCAGTCCACTTGAGTGGACTTAATTTATTAGCGAGGGAATTAATTCCCTTGCGGGTGAGGGGATTAATTTAAGAGCTGATTTAAGTCTTCTTTTTGGTCAATTGGGTATTGAAGCTGTTCGTTGGAAACATCAAAGAGAATTTCAAATTCAGCAGCAGGCATAAAGCGGTTGAGAAAGCGTCGGTGGTCTTCTGCGTCTTGGCGGTTGAAGAATCTCGCGACTGTATACCGTCTGGCATCGGGTAG
>CBKWLJ010000092.1:0-22400 GCA_966675205.1 uncultured bacterium | reverse complement strand
TAGAATCACAGGGCGTCCGCATGGCTAGCTATACAGGAAAATAATTGATAAAGATTGTCAATAAGGGTGCGAATTGGCATCTTGATGATACAAACTGAGTAAGGCGATTACCAATGCAAAAGAATAAAACTCCTCAAACGCCAAAAGAAAATAGCTTAACTCCTCCAGCAAGAAGACCTTTGATACCGACCTATATTGATGAAGACCCCGAACTCACGCCAGAGCGTTGGTGGGCAAGGCGGCAGCAGCAATCTTTAACAGGTCTGTAGCTGCTTTATTTGTTCAGTTGACCAGTTCAGCTTGATTTCTTTTAGCATTCAGCTTTTATGAATCTTCCAGCTCATACTCTTAGCTCACCAACTGATTTGGTGCAGCGCAGCTTTAGCTGCCGTGATTTAATTCCATTACAAAGCGATGTGATATGGCATATTACTTGGGGGGCAGTCAGAACCTTAACCTGGAATGAGGAAGGAACACCGACAACACTAGGATATTGGGGTCCAGGAGATGTAGTGGGTCAACCTTTATCTCGGATTCAGCCTTATCAAATTGAGTGTTTGACGAGTGTGGAAGTGGAACTCATTCCTAGCCACCAATGCCAGCGAGCAATCAATGCTCTTCTATCACACGTCCAGCAATCCGAAGAACTTTTAAGTATTGTTCGCAATGAGCCGATGCACTGCCGCTTGCAGCAACTTTTACTCTGGTTATCACGGAAGTTTGGTCGTCGAGTGGCATCAGGGATGCTGATTGACTTGAGGTTAACCCATCAAGCGATCGCAGAATCAATCGGTACGACGCGAGTTACGGTAACACGGCTCTTAAATCAGTTTGAGAGAGAAGGGATTATTGCTCGACCCAAGCGTCATTTCATTGTTTTGCGCGATGGCTAGTGAAAGAAGGCAGAAGGCAGAACGCAGAAGGAAAGAAAGCTTGTAGAGTAAGCTTTTTGACCTTTTTCAACTGGATAGTCACTTCTGCTGCGCTGTACTAGAGTGTCAATCAAGTGATTTTAGACTTGAATGTTACTGTAGCGGCGCGAGGGTCTTAATTCTTCGTTATTGACAAAAACAAAATGATATGTATTGATGAGGTGGGAGCGGGTTGAAGGCGTAATCACCGCCTCAACCAATGGCGATGGCTTTGGAGATTACTGTCCAAGGCGATCGCATTTTCCCAAAGACGACAAAAAGATTGTTGTCTGCCAATCCATCAATAACTAGCGTCGTTGAACCGAATTTTGACCCGATGGCTTGGGACAAATCTCCTTTGGCATTGATTGAATCAGTTGTTTTAAGGGTTCTGAAGGATTTTCCACGCTATAGGCTTCCTGCAAAGCATCCAACCAAAGCTGCTGTCGCACAAAGTAGAGAGCGTGTTGTCTAGCGATTTCTTCGGCGGAGGCTTTTCTTGCTTTCAGGGTTTCGTCTAAACGCTGTAAGTCTTGCTGAATGCGATCGCGTTTTTGGCTATCCATCACTTGGAATGTCTCGGTTCTGAACGGCGGAAACTCAGTGTCAGGACTGAAATACAGGCTCCACTCATAGGCTTGACCTGGTTTTAGCGGTTCTCCGTCATACAGGATTTTGTTTTGTCTGTCTAAGGCTTTACTCCACAATACCTGCTCGTCGCCTACACGCCGCAGTTCAATGCGTTTAAATGGCCCTGCCCAGATGAAGAGAGGACGTTGATTCCAAACTTGGTTATTATTGCCGATCGCTTTCGGTGCGATCGCACAGACACCGCCTATTGGACGTGGACTACCTGGATTGGTTGGCAACGGGGGATTATTATCTTTAGGGACAGATTCAAAAACAATTTTCCAAGGATTGATGCTGCGTGATGTTCCCGGTGTCCTTCCTTCAGGGGGTTGATTGTCCCTTGGTGGCTTATTATCTTTTGTCAAAGTCCCAGAGATATCATCTCCAGAGCCAGAAAAACTTGTCTGTGCTCTAGCGATTTGATTGGAGCCAGTTGGCACACTAGAAATTAGCGTTGTAACCAGCACGGTTGGTAACACCCAGTTGAAATGAGACATGAGGCTTCCTTTCTAATTGAGATAAAAGAATATACGTCCAAAAAGTTGCGACTGGCATCAAGACAGGCAGTAGTACAGAGGCTGTGATGTAAAGCTGTAAGCTAGCCAAGCCATAAATCGCTGTGCCACCCCCCAGTAACATCCACTTGCCACTTCCGGAAGGGAGAAGAAAGAGTAGATGCTTCCCTGTCCCTTTTTTCCTTCCCCCTTGTTCCTGCTCTAACATCAGTACTACTCCCTTGCCTAACAAAGCTGCTACACCAATCAACCAGAGATCGGGAATGGGAACAACGAGCCGCTGATTCAGAAGATGGTGAATCATGTAAGCGTGAGCTTCTCCGCCTGGGAACATTCCACGCTCATCGGGTGGATTTTCCTGAGAACGCCAGAACTTTACAGCAGAGGGTACTGGAAAATTATCTTCACCTGCCTTTGAGGCTCCGGCCTCACCATATCCTCCTGCGGCAATCATGACGACAGGCTGCTGATTGGGGTCTAATTTGAGTGAATCAGCAGATTTCTCCAACAACTGCCAAGCCGGGAGGCGCTGATACACTTGGTTCGGCGGAATTGAGAAATCTATGATCGGGTGCAGCCACATTTGTCCCCATTCATAAGCCTTGTTCGTCATGGGCTGCAACCGAGCGGCAGGAGAAAAGATATCTTTATGGTATTTGCCGGTTGTCTTAGTGGCATAATCGGTTAGCTGAAAGAGCCAATCACTCGAAGATTGGAGCTGAGGTTGAAGGGACTGAGGTGTTTCCTCGAAGTTAAGTCGATGCGCTAATGCCAACAGGTAAGAAAAGGGTAAGCTTTGTGGATCAGTTTCCTGCCTGGGTACGAGAGTCATATATCTTAGGTGATTGCCAAGGACGGTAACATCACCTTGTAAGCTCCAGTTGGGGTGAGCGAGTTCGGGCAAAACCTCAAACCATCCGCCTGCGTTATTACGGTACGTAGCGAAAACAAAATTAGTTTGGTTCTTTTGCACCGAGGCGCGAAGAGATTGGGCGAGTTTTTGGTCGTTTTCCTTTTTAACTTGAGGACGATCCAAAAGATAATCAATTCCTACCACTTTGGCATCGATCGCAGAAAGCTTATCCACCAACTGTGCTAGATAGCTGCGATCCATCGGTACAGCCGGATAAGGAATTTTCGCCTTCTCGAGCGATTTTTGGTCAATTTGTACCAGCAGTACAGGAGGCTGCTTGGTGGTTGGGACTTGATGGGTGAGCTGGCGATACTGTGCTTGCACTAACACCCGTCGTTCTAATAAGTTGCCTTGTAACGGAATCTGCCAACTCAAACAGGCTAAGGCTGCAAATGCGATCGCTTCCCGTTTTGTTGGTATCCAGTACTTCCAAAAGGGTTCACGACGTTTCAGACGAAATAGGGGAGCACCAGGATGTCGAAACAGGGAGGGAATCAGGTAAGCACTGGGGTAAGTCAGATGTTTCTCTAACTGGAGATACTGACAAGCGGCGAGTAGAGATTCATGGACATCTTTATATTGAGCCAGACTTTGAAAAAACCGCACCAAAAATTCTTGGGCAACCTCATTGTGAATGGGTTCTCGCATCACTGCCACCTGACTCAATCCCAAACTAATCAGGGAGTTGGCAATGCTGAGTCCCTTGCAGGAGTTAAATAGGGCAAACTGTAAGCCGCGTTCTATCGCCAGTAGGAGAGATTGTTCGATTTCTTGGAGAAAAAGGGAGGCACCAGGAGCAATGACTAATTCTCCGCCTCCGAATTCGCTTTCATTGCTGTGTCCTGCAAAAAATAAGACATCCCAACCGCGTTCATCCGCAATTCTCTCAACAATTTGGGCTTTGAGTTCTCCAATATCCTGCCCAATCTCCTTTTTCTCTTGCCAGCCAATAAACTCAATGTCGGCTATTTTAGAAAGCGATCGCAACGCTTGTTTATCTGCGGCAAAATCTAAACCCGTTTCATCTCCCAAAATTGCCAAAATCCTGGGACGATGACGTCGATGCTTTGAATTGAGTATTAATTGCTGACGATTGGGAGGTGTGCGGACAATGCGAATTTTTCCGGCAGCGGCAAACTCTGTACCAATTTCCCAAGCTTCCCAAGGCAACCGCGCTAAATCGATGGGATCGCACGTCAGAAACACTTCGACGGTTGGGATTAATGCTTGAAAATTGGGAGTTGAGCAATTTTGAGTATGCATTCCCCAATTTCCGATTCCCTTTCCTCCATCCCTAACGGCCTGAGCTAGGCAAGAGCGAATCTCAAATAACTCACCCTGACGCAGCCAGTTGTGAAATTCAGACAACAGTTTTGCTTGTGACTGTACCAGTTTGGCGTGCCAATCAACGGGAGGGGGAGCGATCGTGCCATTTTCTACGACTCTGCCGCGTAAGGCAGTCTGATAAAAATTGAGATAATCTGCGCTCCACTCCTGGTAAAGGGCATCAAGAGTATCAGGGTAGGGAAGTGTGACGTTGAGTTGCTGCCCTTGTCCCCAAGACAACTCAAATAAGCAAGATGTCTCGATTCGTACAACTTTGAGATAGAAAACAGAGGCAGTGTGCAGCATAGGATTTGGGGATGGGAATCTGGGAAGTGAGAACTATTGATACACCCTTTTACAAAATATTGTTCCAGCCTTTTAATTTTATTAAATCTTTTGTTTATTCCTAGATATATTATTTGTCATAAGTTACTTATAGCCTATATTCATTATCAGCTATTTTTCAACAAAATCAACTATTTCTATCACAATCCATTGCCAATTAAAATAAACGGTGCCCAGTAATAGGGGTGATTCAGACGCTGATTTACTGATGTTGGTAAGGTCGTATTAATGCGTTGCTGAACTTCAAATCCTCGCTGTTCTCCCAAAGCTTGATAATCACCCGTAATTAAAGTAATTTGCGCCTGACGTAGCGCTTCAGCTTTGGTCATCGTTCCTACTTGTAAGGCAGTATAGAAGGTATCCATTAACGCTTGAGTTCCGCCATCTGAGACTGACCACAACGAAGCAATCGCAGCCTTCGCCCCAGTCCGTTGCATTTGGTAGCCAAATCCTAAGATTTCCTCGCCATTACCGAAGTGTCCCCCAACACCAGTTTCACAGGCACTTAAAACCACTAAATCCACATTAGGCAGTGACCAGTTTTCTACATCTCGAAGTGTAACGCGACTGCCATCACCAAACAATACAAATGAATCTTCAGGTTGACCTGTAACAAAAGCAGCATGGGTAGCAAGATGCACGATGGAGTAGTCGTTCATGCGGGGAACTGTTCCTTCACGGTTAAAAGCTTGGTCTAACACCGTGGTGGTGTTAGGTAAGGTTGATGCTAAATTTTCCACTTCAACTTTCGCAAAAGGAAGTCCACTCAACGAAAATTCTTGAGTGCCAACCTTAAAGTTATAATTACCTTGAGTAAAAGCCGCAGCTAATATTTTTAATTGATTTTGAGGACGATTGTTGAGGTCGGTGAGACTTTTAGCTGTAATATTGTTGACGAGTAAACGCTGGACTAACCATTGGTTGCCGTCATGTAAAGCTGCTAGGGGGATGTAACGCAGTTGTCCATCTGGAGCGTAAATAATAGTTTGAACGTTAGCTTGATTAAAGTCGTTTTCAAGAGGTTTGATCAGCCAGTCATACAGTTGACGAGCAGGTGTTTTGGCATCAGCATTAGGATTTTCTAAGGCAGTGCGAAATTGTGCGATCGCACGATTCAAGTCTTCTCGTTTCACCGCAGTAGTACGGTGGATGGGGGGAGAGTCGGCTGTTACTAGAACCAGTTCCAGACGGTCATCGAGAACCAGAGGATACAGAAGCACAGCATTCTGCTGGAGATTTTTGAGATTGTCGCGCAAGCTGTTGAGTTCTTCTAAATCAAGATTCCACCGTTTAGCTTTTTGGTCGAGTTGCTCTACAATTGCTTCAATCGCTGGAGAACGAATAAACGAGTTAAATTCAGCTAAAATCTGTTGCTGTTGGTTTCTCAATTCCATCACCCGTTGCTGCTGTTGGGGAGTCCGATTTGCTTCTAGAATGCTTTCTATTTGAGTAAGTTCTTTACCCAGTTCAACCGCTTGATTAATTAAAGTATTATAGTCTTGATTAAATTGCTCTTCTGGGGGTAAAGTAGGAATACCTTGGGCTGTCTGGTTCGTTCCACGTACATTACCTAAATAATCTCCGAGTTCTTGAACTTTGAGTAAATCCAGCACTTTTTGTGCTTCTAGGACTCGGTCTTGCTGTAGTAACAGGTCAGCTAAGCGTCGGTAAGTGTAGGCAACTGTTTGTGTATAAGATTCTTGTTGTTCAGGTGGAAGGACTCGCAAATCTCGGCGAATTATCTCCTGAAGATTGACGAATTGCTTATAAAAAACAATCGCGAGCTCTATTTGGTTTTGTTGTTCTAGCAGAGTCCCAAGATTACTGAGAATGGTTCCTTCTCCCGCCTTATTATTCAATTCTCGGGCTATGGTTAAGGCTTGGTGATAAGATGCTAATGCCTGATCATATTGACCTAACTTGAAGTAAGCATACCCAATTCCAGAAAGAGTGGTTTCCTGCGTTGCTTTATCGCTCGTTGCTCTCTCAATAGCTAAAGCTTTTTGATAAAAGTCAAGTGCTTTGGCATACTGCCCCTGATTGCGGTAAACAGCCGCCATATTATTCCAAATTTGTTGAGTCCCTGCTTTGTCCTCAATTCCCTGAGCAATTGCTAAGGCTTGGTTAAAAAGTTCGAGTGCTTGAGAGTACTGGTTCTGTTTCCCGTAAACAACTGCCATGTTGTTAAGCGTCGTCTTTTCTTCAGCTTTGTCCCCAATTTCTCTAAAAATAACTAAAGCCTGCTGATAAAACTCTAATGCTTTAGCATACTGACCTAAACTTTGATAAACTTCCCCAATATTGTTAAGGGTTTGTCCTTCCCCTAGTTTGTTTTTGAATTCTCTATTTTTATCTAGGCGCTGCTGATTAACGGCTTGGTAAATTGTTAAAGCTTGATTGTAAAATTCTAGTGCTTTATCGTACTGACCCAGATTGTTATAAAGGGCTGCTATATTACTGAGTGTGGTTACTTGTCCGGCAGGGTTGCTGGCTTGTTTGTAAATGGCGAAAGCTTGTTCTAGTAATTCTAGTGCTTTGGGATACTGGGTTTGTTCTAAGTAAATGACTGCCATATTGTTGAGGATTTGAGCTTGCTCTAGGCGTGAAGCGGCGCTTTCGGCATGGGAGGAATAACTTAATTGACGTTTGATGGCTAAAGCTTGCTCAAAGAATTTCAAGGCTTCGGAGTATTGGCCGAGTTCGCGATAAACGACGGCAAGATTGTTGAGAATCGTTCCTTCCCCTGCTTGATCATCAATTTCTCGGACAAGGGCGAGGAGTTGCTGATAAAATGCGATCGCTTGAGAATACTGACCCAATTGGCGGTGAACTTGCGCCATGCTGTTCAGGGTGGTTCTTTCCCCTGGTTTATCATTTAGTTCTTTAAAAATCGCTAAGGCTTGCAGGTAGAGTTCTAACGCTTTAGGATACTGTCCTTGTTTCCCATAAACCGCCGCCATGTTGTTGAGAGTTGTTCCTTCCCCTCGCTTGTCGTTGAGTTCCTGCACAAGGGTTAAGAGTTGCTGATAGGTTTCTAAGGCTTTAGGATATTGACCCTGAGACTCGTAAACGAGTGCAATGTTACTCAGTGTCGTTCTTTCCCCTGCTTTGTCATTGAGTTCTCTGACTAGGGTAAGTAGCTTCTGGAATGTCTCTAAAGCTTCAGGGAATTGACCTCGGAGATACTGTTGAATACCTTGTTGGTTGAGTTGCTCAGTCTTGATTGTTTGGTTGAGAGTAATCTGCGCTTGTGCTGTTAGAGAAATCACAGGTAGAAAGGCAGGGATGAGGGAAAGCAGCAGGGTGGTAGCAGCAAGGCTGAGGTATCTAAGAGGGGGATGCATTCTTCGTAGTCCTCCAGCAACTGAAACAGCAGATTGCTCACTCATGTCTCTATATCTCTCAGCTTAGGGGGACTTATGCAAAACTTCTAAAGGAGGCTGGATGGTTTAGGTTGCCTAACGATTGGATAGATCCCCCCTAGCCCCCGGAGAACAAAAAGCGTAGCATCCTCTGGCTTCCCCCCTTTTTAAGGGGGGCAGGGGGGGGATCTAATAGGGGGGAACAAAAACTATTGAAAGTCCCCCGTGAGATCAAAGCGTAGCAACTTAAGAGCTTCCCCCTTAAAAAGGGGGAACTCGGGGCCCCCTCTGGGGATAAGGGGGCAGGGAGGGGGATCTAACAGGGGGATGCGAGGGGGATCTCCGGGGATTTACAATTCTTGAGAGACAGCCTCTAAGGGTAGAGACAGATTTCGGACAACAGCAAACTTTGTTAAGCTACTCTACATTTAAATTCCATAGTTGGGACGGGCAAGATGCCCATCCCACAAAAGTTTGTTTAAATTACTTCAGTACACGGCGGATAGCGCTGGCAGCTTGTTCGTCTCCGAGTTTTTGGAAAATTTCCAGAGCTTGCTGTAGAGTTTCTTGTGCTTTCTGGGTTTGACCGAGATTTTGATAAACTAAGCTAAGGTTACGAAGCACGATCGCTTCACTGCGAGGAACACTAAGTTCTCTGAAAATGGCTAAGGCTTGCTGATGAGACTCTAGTGCTTGGTCGTACTTACCCTGAGCGTTGTAAATGGCTCCTATATAATCGAGGGTTATTCCTTCTCCCTGACGGTCATCAATTTCTTGGACAATCTTCAAGGTTTGCTGATAAGTCTCTAAGGCTTTATTGTCTTGACCCAGTTTTTGGTAAAGCATACCAATGTTGCCTAGAGCAATGGATTCACTGCGACGATTGCCGACTTCTTGGAAGATGGCTAAAGCTTGTTGTTGAAGCTTTAATGCTTCTTGATTTTGCTCCTGAAGTTCATATATTCTGCCGATATAATCGAGGACGATTCCTTCTTCCCATCGCTCTCCTATTTCTCTAGTAATTCCCAATGCTTTTTCATAGATTTGTAGGGCTTTGTCATATTGATTGAGCGCATCATAAACTCGACCAATGCGAGTCATAACAGCAGCTTCTCCAGAGCGCTCGCCAATTTGGGTGAAAATAGCTAACGATTCCTGAAGTGTCTCTAATGATTCTTGATATTGCCCTTGTTGATACTGCTCATAACCCTTGTTATAGAGTTCATTGGCTTTAGATTGTTGCTCTTTAGCGGTTTGCGCTTGTGCTGTTAAAGGTGCAAGTTGAGAGGAAATCGGTAAGAGGGAAGGCGTAAAAGAAATTAATAAGGTTGCAGTAGCAAGTGTCAGGTATTTAATAGGGTATCGCATGATTAAGTTCTCCATTTTTGAGTGAATTTGTGTTGTATCCACGCTTAGAGTTATACAAAGTTGCGTTAGCAATAGAAAAAAGTATTCAGTTCAATTAAAAAATTTTCTCTTTTCAAATCCACACGCTATACTCCCCGTTCTCCGTTTCCTGTTCCCGGTTCCCTATTGCCTTGCGTATGAGCTAAATAATTCCGAATAGCTTCTTCAGTTGCCCGATCGCCAAAGGTTTTAACAATTTCTAAAGCTTTTTGATAGCACTTTGCCCCTTGCTCATGCAAACCGAAACGCTTATAAACAAGGACTAAGTTTTGCAGCAACCGCTCGATCGCAGCCAGATCAAAGAAAAACAACTCACTACTAGCCGTATGGTTGTAAGCTTGCAAAATCCCTAACGCTTGTAGGTGATACTTCAGAGCTAGGGCAACATTCCCCATGGTGTAGTAAATAGCTCCTATGTAATCTAAACTTCTGGCTTCAGCATTGGGTGAATCACAAACTTCCCAACGAATTGCTAATGCTTGGGTGAACAAATCTAAGGCTTGCTGTTGCTGAGAGAGCTTGGCATAAGCTGTACCCATACTCTCCAAAATTTTTGCCTCACTCTTGCGGTTGCTGAGCTTTTGAGCAAGGGCTAATGCTTGTTCAAACAATACTAGTGCCTGACGAGAGCGCCCCATTTGTAAATAAACATCCCCAATATTGTGTAGAGCAGCGCTTTCTCCGTCAGGTGAATTCCCTAAAGTTTGAAACGTATTGAGGGCTTGACGAGAATAAGATAACGCCTGCTCAAATTGACCTAAACTGTTGTAAACTTCGCCGACATGATTCAAAAGAAGAGCGACGCCTGCCTGATTATCCAGATTTTGGAAAATTGCGATCGCTCGTACATAAACTTTCAGTGCCTTGTGTTCTTGGCCTGTTTGGTGATAGGCAGCTCCCAAGTAATTGAGAATGACGCCAACGCTCACCGAATTGCTCATTGTTTTAGCTAGGTGTAAAGCTTGTTCTAAGCATTTAATACCCCAAGCATACTCTCCAAGTTTGCAGTGAATTACCCCAATACGCTTGAGGATATTAACTTGGTTCGTTCGGTTATTTTTGGATCGGGCATTTGCTAAAGCTTGTTGAAAAGTCTTCAAGGAAGCTTGTAATTGGCTTTTGCGATTCTGGCGATCTGCGCGTTGGTGTAGCACGGCGCTAATACCTTTGGATTCACCCTGGGTGTCAACTTGCAAGGTGCTGTGGTACTCCAGACAAGTGTAATAGTTTGTGTTGCCTGCCTCATGCAACAGTTCTGATTCTGTGCCAGCTTGGTGGTAAAGACAAAATGCCATAATGCAAGTTCTCCCTGATCCGAGTTGAGGATGGTTCGCTCAACTAGCTATACCTCTAAGTGTTGGGAGGATATGCAGTAGAGCCCTGACAAAAGCTAATTTTTTTGCACTCGCTTAAGTACTTATCTGTCTTTTGTTTGCTCTTTATGCAATCCGCCTGTATCTATCTACCCAAAGTTAGCTGTTTTAGGTGTGTCTCATACCAAGTTGCATTCATACTTAATCCAGCATGGCGGAAATAACTATCCAGTTGAAAAAGCTCAAAAAGCTTACTGTACAAATTTTCTTTCCTTGGAGCCTTGGAGCCTTTTAGTCGATTGATTTTCTGGAGTGTCACCGCGTCTGCCTCAACTGCTATGTTTGAACGCCACTGCATATCAGCAGATTTTCTGCTCTTCAGGATTAAAGCTAAAAGGTGGTAAAGTTTGCTCAATACCAGATGGTAAACTAACAGTTACAATAAACTTCTCTTCCCAAGAACCAACGACACGAGTATAGAAATAAGAATTACGTTGCTTGGCATCTAACATCCGCTCTACCAAAATACCAGTCTGGTCACTCACTCGCATTTGCAAACTCGAGGGTAAAGTACTACCTGGGGTAGCACCCAATATCAGTAACAATGTCCATTCAGGAATTGAGCCAGAAAACACAGGCCAAGTGAGAGCATAGAGCCGCAGAGGCATTCCTGCCAAACGCAAATCACGATAAGCTCCCCGCGCTTCTGAAGGAATTTCTACCTTTTCCGTTTGCCGCAGTTTCGTAATAATTGCTGAAAATTCTTCTGCTGGCGATCGCATGGCTGTTGTCGGCGCTAAACTAGGCAACAATACCCAAGATAATTCCTGCGCCAAATCATCCAATTCACCCAACAACCAACGTCCTGCATTTAACGCCGGTTGGGTCAAAAGTTGTAGTGTATCTGTTAAGTGTTTTTTGAGAGTAGAAATAGCCCCTATCTGCCCAGATTGCTGTTGTACTTGGTACACCCAGTTGAGCAAGTCTGGGTTAGTTAGAACCACCGTTCCCTGTTCCCAAGTTAAAACTTGCCACAATTGACGCCCTGAGGACTGTAACTCAGGCAAACGAGCTTCTAATTGTGCACGCATTTGAGCTAACTGTCTGGGGCGATTATTTTGAACCGCAGGTAAAGGGATTGCCGTTGGTTCTAGACAACGCAAATTTTCTAACAATTGGTTGGGGCTGCCTTGAAACCAGCTCAAAGGCAGTTGATACGTCCAATCTTGTTCAGGAGTTAAATGGACTCTAGCTTGTCTATCTAAAAGTTGCTGATAGGATAAAAAGCCTTGCACCGTAGCAATTTCTAGTTCTTCTTGAACTTCTACTAGAACATAGAAATGGCAGGCAAATTCCGGCAAATCGACAACAGATCTAGGAAGAGTAACCTCTTCATCCGTCAAGCTACCCATCGCAATCAGGCACACTTTAAAATCATTGATTTTAAGATTACAAACCGCATCAATCGCATTAGCAACGGCTGGCTGTAAAACAGAACAATTTTCCTGATTCAGGGTTAAGTTGGTGGCTCTCGATTCTAGCCATTCCTCAAACCCCCCTAGAGCCAAACCGTTGAGGTAGGTTCGCCACTGCTGTTCTTCATTGGGAATATTTGAACTCAAGGTGACCGCCCGGTCGATTACAGTGGATGAAAGCTCTACGGCTTCAATTGCCAAGACATCATAATCAAAATCAGCTTGGGTGGTATTTGGGGAACTAGTCATAAGAACTCTCAGTATTGGGTGGGTTACTTCTATATGTCTCTAGCGTCGGGCGGCCTTATGCAGTTTGAAAAATTACGCTAAATCTGGAAAAAATTCGATTAATATGTTGAATGCGTCTGAATATGTCTTATTTACAGGGCTTTGCTGACTTTTTCTTAGTCTAATAACTTATTACAAGCCTAGATCTGGATTACCGGGTATCGAGGTAGCGGCAGAGTCTCTCGGCAAACAGACTCGTTGCCGTCGTTCGATTTTTGGCACCCGTAGCGGTACTGGCTTCTACTGCTGCTTCTTGAATAACTTGAGTCACTTGTTCATCGAGTGCCTCTTCTATCTGTTGACTCAGCGCTTGCAGGCGTTCTGGGTCGGTATAGGTTTTGGCGACTTTAATGAAGCGATCGCGTAATAATACTAAAAACTCCCGTTGCACATCCGCCCGGAAAGATTTGAGTTGCAGAAGGCGGGAGACATGAAATTGGGCAGGCACATCAATTTTTTGGGCAATTTCCCCCATGGACTTGCCTTGGCAGTGAAATAATTGCAAAGCGGTGAGGAATTGCTCAGCTTTCTGAGGCTTTTTTTGTTGAAATTTCTTGAATCGCTCTTCGGTTACCTGTGCCAAGGCTTGGTCTAAACAAATTAAGAATTTTTGACGGTAGGAGAGCAGAAATTCCGTTGGCTCGTCGGTGGAGTTGCGGTCATCGATCAAGTCTTGAGGTAAAATGCGATCGCCAGAAGTACTAGAATTAGTCCCAGCAACAGGAGTATCAAGAGATTCTTGCGGCAAAGAGCCACCCCGAATATGAATCCGGTACTCTCTTAAGTGAGTAGCCAAGGCTTGGAGTTTTGCCATCAAGGTTTCCGGGCGAAGTACTTTACCCGTGTGGTTGGATAAGCGCCGTCCCATTTGTTCAAGTTGTTCGGTTGTTGGGGGAGGACACTGTCCCTTGATACCTGATTGTCGAGCTTTGAGGCGTTGAACACGATACACAGCATGATAACTTTCTAAAAGTTGCTGAGCTAGCTCAATTTCCGTCGAGGTGAAGCCGTGAAACTGGGAGAAGATACGCTGAACTTGCTTGGAGTTGGTATCGTTAAGAATCGCCCAATCACTAACCAGATACACTCCCTGTTCTAACAAAAAGTTATTCAGTTCTCGGTGGTGCTTTACCAGCCGGGTTGCCCAAGTCGCTAAAGTGCTTTGATCTGGATTGAAGCTGTGTAAAATTTCCTGGGGTAAAGATTGATAACCAGTCGAGGCAGGAGTTATTTTGTTTTTAGGCGATCGCAAGTCATCATCTAAGACAAAGCGTAATAAATCGCTACAGGTGAAGCCATGCTTAGCGCCAAATTGTACTTCTAATCTCTGACAAACGCGCTCAATCTGACCGGAGATAAAGCATTGGAGACAAAGTTTTGCCAAAAAGGGTCTATTCCCCTCATTATTGTTGCTGACACTGACGGCTTTGATTTCTAGTTCTTCCCCAGCCTCTTTCATCCAAGCGACAAGTTGACGCTGAACTGGGGCATCCGGGACTTCGCTGTGAGTCAGGTATTCAGGAAATGAGGCTAAGAAAAACGCCTTGGCTGATGCAATTACCTCCATTTTGCATTGTCCAGCCGCATCAATTCTAACCAATGTCCAATATCTCGATGCATCACTCATAGCGATTTCATTAAATAACAGCGCTCGATAGTATCACTACAGATATATAGGCTAAGGCTAGCAAAGCTCAGTTTGAGAGAAGATGCTGGAATTGTAGGCGATAAATTCGGTATTACTCCCTTCCCCGCAGAAGATTATCCATCAATTTTCAGCCTTTACCTTCCTCATTTATAGTTTCACCTCCCTTCAGCTAGGTTTGAGCAATGCGAGAAAAGCCCAATAATTATATGTATCTCTGGAGTACATTGACCTTATGCAGTTAGGAGCGATGCTAATTCAACTGACAATCACTGGTTTATCGCTTTTTTGTAAAAATGTAATATTTTTTTACATATACAACCAATGCGATCGCTTTCCTTAATCACCTAGACATGACAAACCCTCTTGCATAACCTCACCCCCTTCAGAGAGATAGGTAAGTAAGACGAGTTGTTGGAGGGAGTTATGATGAAGCGTCTTATTTCTAGCCTATTCATTACTGGCTGCCTCTGGGCGATCGCAAATCTTGCCGAACCCCAACCGCCCTCTAAAGCAACATTTCAAGCTTCTCCATCAAGAAATTTACTTTACTTTCAATCGCAAGCAGCCGTCCGTCACAATCTTTGATTGGCACACTTAGCGTTAGGAAAGCTGCTGATGTGAAGCAAATCTTAAGTGAAATGGTATAGTTTGCCAAGACGAGCAAAACATCGTTCAATATGGATTGTCGATCGCAAGGAAAAACATGACTCCCCTGCAAATTGCTGTCCTGATTGGACTATCCATTGTCGTGATTAAGTTTGCCGCCTCTCTATTCGGCTACGGCAACATCCCCGTCTTCAATCGTTTAGTGACAGTCATCCTGGCTATCTTTGTCACCTTTGAACTGGTGAAGCTGGTGCAAGCGATCGCAATTCGCTTCGGGATGGCATGACTTAATAATTCGTAATTTAAAATTCGTAATTCGTAATTCAATTAATTTAGGCGTCCTGTCCCTCAATTTATTGATGAAAAATAATGATTGCATAACATCAGAAGCCTCTAACTCCCTGGATTTATCCCTTGGGAATTACGAATTACGAAGTAAAAATTGTGAATTCAAGTTCGCGCAACTTGTTAATTTACACACCAAAAATTAAGGTAAAAGATATTTAATTCGTATAACTTTAAATTATAGAATTCTTGTGGGGCAGGCATCTTGCCTGCTTCTCGATTGTAAGTTAAATGCACATCAGGAAGGATGAACTAATGTTGCCGTAGGGGCAGCTCGATCGCAAATTCACTCCCCTGCCCTTCTACAGATTTGACTTGTATACCACCGTGATGATGCTCCACAACAATTTGATAGCTCGTTGTCAAACCCAATCCTGTTCCTGAACCAATGGGTTTTGTCGTAAAGAAGGGGTCAAAAATTCGAGGACATACTGATTTGCTCATGCCGCAACCATTGTCAGCAATGTGAATTAACAATCTTGGTATCAGGGATGAGGGATGTCGCCCTTTTTCATAAATCATTTCTATTATCTCTGTGGTGATAGTAATACAAGGCTCAGTTTCCTTGTCTTCTCCCTGACTTTTGAAGCCTAATTTCGGACTTTTGATTCTTTTATTCTCCAAGGCATCAATTGCATTACTTAAAATATTCATAAATACCTGATTTAATTGACCCGCGTAACACTCTACTAGGGGTAGATTTCCATAATTCTTAATCACCTTAATCTCTCGATGACTAGGCGTTTCCGAGAGACGACTAGAAAGAATCATCAATGTACTTTCCAATCCCTCATGAATATCAACCTCTTTCATTTGGGCTTCGTCATAGCGAGCAAAATTTCTTAAAGATTTAACAATCTTGCGAATACGCTCTGCTCCAACTTGCATTGAACCGAGAAGTTGGGGAAAATCATCCTTCAAAAAATCCAATTCAATCGCTTCGATTTCTTGCTGGATGATCAATGGAGGTGAGGGATAATGCTCTTGATAAAGTTGCAAGAGTCGGAAAAGGTCAGCCGTATAGTCTTTGGCATGAGCGAGATTACCGAAGATGAAGCTAACTGGATTATTAATTTCATGAGCAATGCCAGCCACTAATTGTCCTAGAGAGGACATTTTTTCGGTATGAATCAGTTGAGACTGGGTTTGTTGCAAGTCATATAAAGCTTGTTGGAGTTGGAGTGCTTGAGCTTTGAGTTGCATTTCCGATTGCTGCAACTGCTCAAGTGCTTGGCTCAATTCTGCTGTTCGTTCCTGAACGCGGATTTCCAAATCTAATTTAGCCTCTTGCAGAGCTTGTGCGGTTAATTTGCGATCGGTAATGTCCATGACTGTCCCAAAACACCCTATCACCTTCCCTTGAGCATTGAAGGTAGGTTCTCCTTTGGTGGAAATATATCGGATGGAACCATCCAAGCCTTTGATGCGACAGTCGAATTCACAGAGTTTTCCTTCATAAATGACTTGGGAAAGTGCTTGAGTAGCTAATTCCGTATCTTCTGGATGCACCTGTTTGAGATATTCGGTGTAATGGATTGGCTTTTCACTTGGTTCCCAACCCAAAATGCGAAAAAGTTCTTCCGAACCTGTAATAGTGTGAGTGGTTACATCCAGTTTCCAATTTCCCACATGGGCAATTTTTTGCGCTTGGGCTAGTGCGGCTTGGCGCTCTTGAAGCACGACAAAAGAAGCTTGCAATTGCTCTCGCATGTGATGGAATGCTCTAGCGAGGACACCCAGTTCATCAGAACGTTCCACGGGTACAGATTGGTGCCATTCCCCTTTAGCCAATACAGTTGCTGCTTTGGTGAGACGCCGAATCGGCTGGGTAATCCACTGGTAAGTCAGACATCCCACGAGTATGGCTAATACTAAGGCAGCTAAACAAAGCAGAATAGTAGAGCGGACATTGGCATCAATCCGTTCCTGAAAATCTGTCTCTGGAACAACGACGACAATCAACCAATCCGGCAGGAGTGAGGCGTCGGTTAAATCAGTATTACTTTCTCGCAGTGGAGTTACGCGCAAAAATTGCCGTCGATTGTCAATTTTAAAAGTTAGCCGCTGACTGCTGTTGATTTGAGAAAAGTCGCCAAAGTGTTGGCGTAGATGCTCGGCTGTGAGTTGGGTTAAGGAATTGCGACTTTTTGAAGCTAAAATGCGCTTAAATGTACCCTCTTCAATCGCAAAGGGTTTCTCTGGGGTAGAACTGGCAACTAATAATCCAGAGCGTTCAATGATGAAGGTTTGACCTGTTTGACCAATTTGCAAACGACCTAAAAATTTACTAATTTGGGTCAAACTTGAACCGGCATTTAAAACGCCTTGAAGTGTTCCCGCAGAATCGTAAATGGGTCGAACAGCATCGGTACTCAGTTCTCTATCTCTGAGTCCTAAATAAACTTTTGTCCAAGTCGGTCGTCCTGCTTTCACCGCAGTTTGATAAAAATCCCGAAGCCGAGGGTCGTAGTTCGGTTCACTATTTAAAAACTGAGTGGCTTGTCCTTGATTAGATACCGCATAGGTATGACGAGATGTACCTGTCTTGGCGTCTTTTATCCTAATCACAAATTGACCATCGTCTTGGCGCAAAACTTCGAGATATTCGCCATTTGCTGTCCCGATAGCCAGGTATCCTAAAGAATCAAAGGTTTGGAGTTGATGCCAGAAGTGACGTTCTAAGGTGGAAAGGTCTTGGAGATTGAGTAAACCCAGATTAATGGCATCTGTATTAAGCTGGTTGGCAATCTGAGGAACCTTGAGGTAGGCATTGAGGTACTGTTGTAGACGCTGAGTGATTTCTTGATGGAGTTGAGTGGTAACGCCTTGAACTGCTTTCTGCCCACTGCGTAACGAAATCCACCCCGTAACCCCCACAACAGCAAAAATCTGGAGGATGAACGGCACTACAAGGAGGAGGCGGAGTGGTACTTTTCCAGAACCCTTCAAAATCCAACCAATTAAATACTTCAGGAACATTGCCAAGTTAAAGCATCAGTCTTTTCAATGACTGTCAAAGCATTTGACCCAATAATTCGTAATGCGTGAAGCAAGTAATGGACTTCGTCCCGCTGCGAAGAGCGTAATTATAAATTCAACCCACGGGTTACAAGCATCGCCTTTTAAGGCGTCCATGTTTGAAAGAGGTCTCACATCCCGGTTCAAACATTAATTACGAATTACGAATTACGAATTACGAATTTTTACATCTCCCCAGTTAAAACACAGGGGTTTTCAGCTTCTCGGTTATTTTGATAGCTTTGTCTCTCCTCCTCGGGATGGGCGTCGCTAAAACGATGACTATCAATATCACTGCGGATTTACAGGATAGGGAATGATTAAGGCGATACCCAGAAAACTCTAGCTCGTCTCGCAATTCCCTAAGAAGAGTGTTTGGCATAAGCCCAGGGATACGGCGGACAAAGCTTGTATAAGCAGATCAGTCCAGTTTCCTGTCGTCATGCCGTCACGCATTATAAGGTCAGGAGTATTCCCTTGCAGAGTTTACCACTGTTTTCCGTGTGAGCGATCGCTCTGGATGCTTAATCTGAAAATGGAGAACTCCTGAACGGGGAACTTAGGACGCCTTTGGGGATTAGGGGCAATGGGGAATGGGGGAAGAAAGATTTTCATTTCCCACCCTCTCAATACTGCTCAGATCAGCTCTATTTCCTCTCCCCCAGCTTCCCTGCTTTTTCAAGCTAAGTAGGTAGGCATTAATATTTGTCGTTGAGCCAAGGCTCCAAGGCATAAGGAAAGAGGGTTTGAGGCTCTTAACATTTGTTGAAATACCTACGTTTATTTATGTCCGACTACTTAACTCTCTTCTGAACCGAGCCGTATTGCCACCACTCTCCCCGTAGGCTTGTGAGAAATTCGGGCAAACTGGGATAACATTTTCTCCAGTCGTGGTTTTAGCTGTTTTTCTCTAATTAAAAGTAAAAGTGATTAATGATCTAGAAAATTTTTCTGATTTTTTGGATGTTTACTGTTAAAATCTCCTGTTTTTTGGATTCTAATTAATTATTTTTTAAATCTCTAATAATTATTGAGATCATTTCTGTTGTAAACCTGATATTCAGCCTAATTCTAATGGCATTGATTCAATCTACCAAAGATGAAGCAAAATTGGATTAAATTCGTTTTTGAGCGAAATACTTATGTAATTAATTTAGACTGCATCACTAGTTTTGTTCTTACTGAAAACGGTCGGTTGATATTTTGGCTTCCAGATGGAAAAATTCAGATTATTATTCACTCAAAAAATCAGGCAGAGATTTATCAAAAAATAGTAGACTATCTAGAAAATATAGGAAAATAGCTTTTATCTCGTTCTTGGTACAATTCCAACTCGTCAATAGCAAATCCTAAAAATTAGCTTACTGATTTGCTGTGGGAGGTAATTATTACCAAAAAATTCTTAATATAGATTACAGGAATTCTCATTTGAGAAATATACAGTCATGGGAAAGTAGTCAAGAGAAAACATCCCCTTAAAAAAACTCAAACTCCTGTGTTATCAATCTGGATAAAGAACCAAGTATCTTTGGGAAGGGATAATTCCCGCGCTACCATAGTTCGACTACTGCCAATTTTTTAGTTTTATGTCTGAGTCCACCATAGAATCAATTCTTCAAGAGAAGCGTTTATTCCAGCCTCCTGCTGATTTTTCAACACAAGCTCACATCAAAAATCTAGAGGAGTATCAGCAACTCTACGAGAAGGCAAAAGCTGACCCTCAGAAGTTTTGGGCAGATTTAGCTGAAGCTGAGTTACACTGGTTCCAAAAGTGGGATACGGTACTCGATTGGCAACCCCCCTTTGCTAAGTGGTTTGTCGGGGGGAAAATTAATATTTCTTACAACTGTCTTGACAGACACCTAACAACCTGGCGTCGGAATAAGGCGGCGTTAATTTGGGAAGGTGAGCCTGGAGATTCAAGGACTTTGACTTATGCTCAGTTGCATCGGGAAGTCTGTCAGTTTGCCAATGTCTTGAAACAGTTGGGTGTGCAAAAAGGCGATCGCGTGGGCATTTATATGCCGATGATTCCGGAAGCAGCGATCGCAATGCTCGCTTGTGCCAGGATTGGTGCTGCTCATAGCGTGGTATTTGGGGGATTTAGTGCCGAAGCGTTGCGCGATCGCTTAATTGATGGTCAAGCTAAATTAGTGGTGACTGCCGATGGCGGTTGGCGCAAGGATGCGATCGTTCCTCTTAAAGAGCAAGTAGACAAAGCCCTGGCAAATGGCGCTGTCCCAACCGTCGAAAACGTCTTAGTGGTCAAACGTACAGCGCAGCAAATCCAAATGGAAGCAGGACGCGATCACTGGTGGCATGACTTGCAGCAAGGAGTATCTGCCGATTGTCCTGCTGAACCGATGGATAGTGAGGATTTGCTGTTCATCCTCTATACCAGTGGCAGTACCGGTAAACCCAAGGGTGTTGTTCACACCACGGGGGGTTACAACCTCTACACCCACATGACCCTAAAATGGGCATTTGACCTCCAAGATACCGATGTTTACTGGTGTACGGCTGATGTGGGTTGGATTACCGGTCACAGCTACATTGTTTATGGCCCCTTGTCGAATGGTGCCACGACGCTGATGTACGAAGGTGCTCCCCGTGGTTCTAATCCGGGCGCGTTCTGGGATGTGATTGAAAAACATGGTGTCAATATCTTCTATACGGCACCAACAGCAATTCGTGCCTTTATTAAGATGGGCGAACACCATCCCAAAGCGCGTAACCTTTCATCATTGCGGTTATTGGGAACCGTGGGTGAACCGATTAATCCAGAAGCTTGGATGTGGTACTACCGTGTGATTGGGGGTGGACGCTGTCCCGTTGTCGATACTTGGTGGCAAACAGAAACAGGCGGTTTTATGATTACGCCTTTACCGGGTGCCATTCCCACCAAACCCGGTTCTGCTACTCTGCCTTTCCCTGGAATTCTCACCGATATTGTGGATTTGGACGGTAACTCGGTTGGGGAGAATCAAGGGGGTTATCTGGTGGTGAAGCACCCTTGGCCAGGTATGATGCGAACCGTATATGGTGACCCCGATCGCTTCCGCCGCACTTATTGGGAACACATTGCACCGAAGGATGGACAGTACTTCTACTTTGCAGGAGATGGTGCGAGGAAGGATGAAGACGGTTATTACTGGGTGATGGGGCGCGTTGATGATGTGATTAACGTTGCTGGACACCGATTGGGGACGATGGAAATTGAGTCAGCGTTGGTGTCTCACCCGGCTGTTGCTGAGGCGGCAGTTGTGGGTAAGCCGGATGAATTGAAGGGAGAAGAAGTCTTTGCCTTTGTCACTTTAGAAGGTGAGCATACTGCGAGTGAGGAGTTGGCGAAAGAACTGAAACAGCACGTTGTCAGTGAGATTGGTGCGATCGCACGTCCGGGTGAGATTCGGTTTACGGACGCACTGCCTAAAACGCGATCGGGTAAGATTATGCGGCGCTTGCTGCGAAATCTAGCAGCCGGACAGGAAGTTGCAGGTGATACTTCAACTTTAGAAGATCGGGGTGTGTTGGATAAACTACGCGGAGGAGCGTAGAATTTTTGATTTTTGATTTTTGATTCATAGCCAATCCGAAATCTAAAGTCATTTTCAAGTAAGTGCAATACAGCATTTGGTAGGGGCACGGCATTGCCGTGCCCTTGCAGATTGAAGGAGGTTCAGGGTATGAATAGGCTGAAGTGAATCGCATTTTAGAATAAATAACAACAGCGATCGCATTGAAAATTTTAAAAATATGAATCAATTAAAAGCTAAACTACCAACCGACACCTGGGTAGTAGCCACCTGGAATGAATACATCCAGATGATTGAAGACCCTATCTATCAAAAAGCAAAAGGCTACTACCGCAATGGACAAATGAGGATTGAAACTATGGCAGTGGGGCCTGACCACGCAAGCGATAATACCATCATCACCTTTGCTATTAATCTGTTCTGCACTATCAAAGGCATTCCCCTGAAGGGACTCACTAACTGTAGTTACCGGAAAACGGGTATACGAGAAAGTCAACCCGATGTATCCTACTACATTGGACAAAGAACTCAATTAGCCCCTACAGGAACTTCGATCGCTAACCTTGATCATGTACCCCCTCCAGATTTAGCAATTGAAATTTCTGATTCAACTCTAGCTGATGATATAGGAGAGAAACGATTACTCTATGAAGAATTAAAAGTTGGTGAATATTGGGTAGTAGATGTACAAAAAGCACAAATCATTGCCTTTTCCATTATTGGCGATAATGGAAGCATCCGAATTACTCAATCCCAGGTTTT
>CBKWLJ010000091.1:0-22401 GCA_966675205.1 uncultured bacterium | reverse complement strand
CCATGCCTGGATTATACCTTTATTACTTCTCGATTTTCGTTTAAGTCCCGATAGGCGTGACGTGCTGGGGCATGACCGGGATCGCCTCCGGTCTCAACCATAGCAACAGACATCCCAACATCTTTCATCCAATCAAGAGCGACTTCCATGAGAGCAGTGCCAATGCCTTGACGTTGATAGTCTGGATCGACAGCGACCATGTAGATTTCACCCATGCTGCTCTCGGAGTGTAGTTTCACGGCTACAAAGCCTACAGTAGAATCAGAGTCTAGCGCAACCCATACCTTTGTGTCTGCATCAGCACAGACTTCCTCGACAGCCTTTTGCTGGCTTACACGCCAATCGTCGGGATAAAATGCTCGGTACACATCAGCGTTCATCGCTTCCTGAAGCGAATCAAAGACCGGAGTCCATGCTCGAAGCGAAAGACGAATAACAGCATCAAGGTGGCGGGGGTCGTATGGTTCAATTCGCATTGCGGTAAACGTTGCTATGCCGTAGGCTGGTCGCTCTCAAGCGGCTTCATTGATGATTGTATAGTGAAGGCGATCGCCAACAAGCACTTGCGAGATAAACTGTTGGGTCATCATCAAACATCAGGCGATTAAAACCGCAGCGACACGAACGAAACCTGATAAACTACCTGTTTCGATGTGTTGACTATTGCTATGTTGATGCACAAGTTCTTTGTTGTGTCTTTATCCGCTCTATTCATTTCCATGCCTGCGGTGGCAGCAGAAGATTTAAATACCCAACTCGCTAAAGCTGTCTGCCGTCAACAGTGGTGGCAAGCTGTTCGGGTGGTGGATAGAATGACGGCTAAGTCTGAACCTCAATATCGTAAGCCGTTACGGGCTTACCGTAACCGGTTGGTTCGTATTGCGCGAGCAGGTGTACCAGCGATGAGTCCTGACTGTGGAAGGGATGGACTCCCCCGCTCTGGTTTACCTAGCCTCCAACTCACGCCTTCACAGTTTAAACCCCCAGAGTGATGTTGTAGTTAGAAAAATTCTTTGCAGAATGCCGCCAGGATGCTGCGGTTCTTGTGTAGGAGAAGCGTTGCAGGAATGGCGGCGCAGGGTGTAGCAGCGTGAGTAATAACTTCTCTTCAAAGGCGATCGCATCCTGTCAATCTTTCCAAAAAGGCGCTTTATAAGCGTATCTACACTGGCTCAGCTCTAGATAAAAACTTTCGACATACTGGGGTAGG
Organism: uncultured bacterium; assembly: GCA_966675205.1. GTDB lineage: Bacteria > Cyanobacteriota > Cyanobacteriia > Cyanobacteriales > Coleofasciculaceae > JBFLZA01. The sequence continues at coordinate 21,191 of CBKWLJ010000091.1, read as the reverse complement.
AACTTTATTATCAATAAATTCTCTGTGTAAACTAATCCGGGCAGCATAAGTTGTCCTACTGCCATCTATCTTGATTGAGACAGTTCCTCCACAACAACTATTGCTTACGCGCCCTTTAGCAGGAATACTATTTAAATGCGTAGGCTCTGAACTGGGAAGACTAGCAGCACATTGTTGTGATAACTGAGTACATAAAATATGAGCCTCGGGAACAGAAGCAACTACGCCCTCTACTATCTCCTGACGTGGGTTTCCAAAGCGACCTCTACCAATTGAAAATATTACCAGCTTTGGTTTTACTAAACTGCATAATCGCTGAGCAAATGCTTTACTATCCTCACCACCAGGTTTGCCGCCATGATGGGGAAAAACAAGAATATCGCTCCTTAAATCACATTCTTCCTGTAAAAGATTGTCAAATGCTACTCCGTCAATATCTGCTGCCAATATAGCTGTTCGGTAAGAATTATGTGCTATGCCAATAACAGCCGATATTGAGTTGGAAGTCAATCGCCGTCCTTGTAAATCTTTTCCCCCCGCACCACCCAGTATCAATTCAGGCGTTGGTGCAAGAACTTGTATGTCTACTTGACCAATGTTTAGTTTTCCTGTCTTGGTTGTGGTTAGTTCTGTTGAGACTACAGTTCCAAAACGTTTTCGGGCATCTTTTAAAGCAACACGTAGATCCTGCCAAATTTCGGTCTTCTTGAGCGGATCGGGATTTAAGTGAATGTTGTGTATCCTAATATTCTTATTCGATAGCAGATTGATAATGCCTGCAATATGGTCTGCATCTGCATGAGAAATTAGAATATGTAAGATTTCTTTAATAGACCGATGCTCTAGAGTATCTATTAATGTAATACCGTGTGGGCAGTCGATAACTACAACGCCATCCGTATCTCTGAGAACAGCACAATTACCATGACCAACGTCTAGAATAATCAGTTCAGGCAAGTCCATCATCGTCATCTGGCTCAGGCGCTAACTCAAATTTATCAAAGTACAGATCGTCAGATTTATCAGCTCCTATATTGACATGAGCAAATAAACGGACACCTGGCTTTAAGGCATAATCTCGAATCTCTTCAGGAATTAGGGAAGCTGGAAAACGAACAGCCTTATGGGGATTCCAACCTGGAACAAATGCATCTACAACACGTTCATTAGATTCTTTATCAATGTTACTAATTCTTACTATTGTTCTATGAGGTCTTCTAGTACTCGGTATATCACCGTGAAGTTCTAACCTACAATCCTCTATTCCCTTAGAAATGCTTGATGCATCAGCTTCGTCACGGCTTAACAGTACAGGTATTTTACGTCTCCATCTTCTAATAGACAAAGACGTATCCATCTCGGTGTATTGAGTTATAAGAAGCGATGGAAGCTTTCGTTCATACAAAGCTGCAACTAATTCTGCTCCATAAAAATTAGCAAGTCCAGAATTGCTCAAACGGTGATCGCAAACAGCACCTTGAGTATTTTTAACGATTATTGATACCAATTCATTGACATCTGTAAAACATCCTTCAAATAAGAAAAATGGTTGATAACCAGCTTCCTCTACTTCCCAGCCAGTTGCTTCTGCTAATCCTTGGTCATCATCAACTATGGCTATTTTTTTATCAAATACAGGTTGTAAGTACGTCATAACAACTAACCTCTAATAATTGGTAGTTCTACAATAAATTCTGCTCCATCTAGTTGACCTTTTGCGATAACGTGTACTTTTCCTCCAAGATCGGTTACAGAATCTTTGACAATTGTTAATCCCAAACCAGTACCACCTACTGTAGTCGTTTCACCTGGTAGCCAAATCTTATCTAGAGCAATACCGCTGATACCAGAAGCATTATCTAAAACTTTGAGCCGCACATAATCTCCGGAAAGTTCAGTGATGATAACTACTTGGCGTCCTTCATTGCGTCCACCCTCTACATTAAAAGCATTGATAGTATTTGTTAGAAAGTTTGTAATAACTGCTTCTAAAAGAGCAATGCTTCCACGGATGCAGGGCTTACCATCCACCTTCACTTTTTTTACTTCTATTTTAGCGTCATCAAAAAAAGGTTGAAATAATTCAACTATATCGTCAATAACACTGTGAACGTCTACAAGACTTGAGCGACGTTTTTCGCGCTTCAACAAATGCAAAGGAAACTTGGCAAAACGCAACAACGAATTTCCTATTTGATAAAGCTTTTCTACAGGCTGACCTAAAGATTGTGTATATTTATCTCCTAGCAGTTCTTGACCTTTTTTTTCTATTCTCCTAGCTATCTTTTCTATTTGGGTGACTGGCTTACCAGACTCATGAGCAAAAACTGCTGCTGTTGTTCCAGCAGTAGCTAGACTCCGATAAAGCTGAAGGTCTTCACGTAATGCTTTGGTTTCACGATCTCTTGCACTTTCATACTGTTGCACAACCTTTCGGACTAGGGTGCGAGATTCTTCGGGAAGTTTTGCGTCAATCACCTCATTAAGAATTATTTTGGCATTTTCAACATCACGGCTAGATTCTTGCTTGACTTGCTCTCGTTTCTTCTCAGTCTCTTTAAGCCGAACTTTAGCCATCCAGTCCAACACATCAATCCCAAACCGTCTTAGCTCTAAAAAAGATTCATTCTCAATAAAACCAAGCCTGTCTGTTTTTTGAATTAGGAGGTCATCAGGATCGTTGGCGATTAACCTGCCGATAACCGTGCTTGTGGAGGGACGGACTTCTGGGTTCCTAGAACGTGCCAAATTTATTCTTAGCCAATCATCTCCTTGATCGCCATAGGGCTTTACCCGTAAACCTCGGTGGTAAAGGTGAACATTCCCTACTTCAGCGAGCCAATCTCTGACGTCTCCAAAAGAAGCTTTTTTAGCTGAGAAATTTTGAGGGTTTAGCAGAAATACCCACAACTCGAATTCCGCTGGAGCAGTTCTGTACGCTTCTTTGGAAAGCTCGTGATGAGCTGCGTGAAAAAGCAAGCTTCCTTTCCAGTCGAACACTGACGCTTCAGCAATCCCATCTGTGTTCAAGTGTGCCTTCAAGTGAAGTTCAGCATCGTCAAAGTAAGCATCGTTTACTTGTTTTTCAAGGTCAGAAAATTCTGGAGCAATGAGCTTAGGACGGAATGATACATTGCTGTCAAATGGATCTGCCAACAGTAAAAGTTCTCTGGCTAGTTTTTTGATCTCACGTCTACCAAATTTGACGTTTAGGTCACGAATGATAATGTTAGTTCCTTGTTCTCGATCCGTGCTGCTTTTTTGGACATCGAAAGTGATGTCCTCTACTACATAAGCTTGTTCAAAATCACGCCAATTAATTGTTAGAGAATATTCTATTCCTGGCTCATTTTTAGGTCTTGTTTTTAGGTGTACTTGAGAACCTTGCCGCAGAGCAGCCAGCCTACCTAATCCTTTATCCCCAACAGGTAGACGCCCCAAGGCTGTAGGCTCACGAGCCGCTTTTTTTGACCGACCTAACACCAGCCACCCGTCACTGATAGCAGCGATATCCATACCGACGCCGTTATCAGAAAGGATGATTGAACCACCTGTAGTGTGAGTATTGACAAGCTCTACAGTGCATTCGGTAGCATCAGCATCATAGGAATTCTTCACCAATTCGATGATTCCTTGGTCTGGATTCGGAATAAGTTCCTCTCCTAACCTGTTCAGGATGTTTGGTGAAAACTTAAAATGCATCATCCTATAGCTTTCAACTGAACGATTTGTCGCTGGATTGCCTTAAGAAAGTGGTTGTTACCAAGAAATGCCGATTCTGCAAAACAATGATATGCAGTAAGGCTGAAGTGTTTAAAAGTGGTGGAAGCCATAGCCGATATCAACCTCGCAGTCTGCTTGTATCATAAATGCTCAACCGTAATTCCAACAAAAGTGGGCTAATAGCAAGTATGACCGCTTTTCCCCTTCACTGCTACCGTGCGATCGCAAAAGTCAAAAGCCAGCAATGCGATCGCCTTTCCTAAAAAAACCGCCCCCGACAACGGGAGCGCGAGTACCAAAATTCCTCTATCCAACCCAATGCCAATCACTCTTGCTCGATATCAATTCCCTCAAACGCCTCAATCAGTTCATCGATAGTGCATTTGTAAGCCTCACACAGACGCTTGATTTCAGATGGTGTCCCTTTGGGAATAACGATTCTCGCTTCCCACTTAGCAATAGTTGAAGGGCTTTTTCCAATCGAAATAGCGAAGTGGACTTGAGTTAAACCCGTGCGTTGACGCAAATCGGCTGGTGTAAGACGCTTGTCACTTTCTTTAGGCATATTTCAATACATTACTTGTAAAGCATAGCTATCCATGCTTTACTAGTCATAGGCAAAACAAAAACTCAAAGGGCAGAGATTATTGTAACTGCCCTTCGTTCCCTACATTCTTTCAACAATACAATCCGATGAAGCACTCTGACTGGCTACGCCTTCAAACCGAAGGCGAGAAAATCTGTGCGTCTCTCAGACAGCAAAAATACCAATGTTTCAAACAAACTCGCCGCTTAACCTGGAAAATCAGCCAAGACGGTATATCTCATCTCCTAACTTGGCTACCCGCACCCGTAAGTGACTGGCGTCTCATCCCAAACGACACCACTCCAGCACCAGAAACACTCTGGCAACTCGTTCAAACTACTCTCCACACCATCAGAGGCGGGGAAGCCAATACCTACCAACGCATTGAGCAACCCGAAGACTATAGCCGTCCTTGGGCGATCGTTCGTCTCTTACCCGACTTGAGACGCTATACCGTCGCCCGATTCTACAACCGTACTGATGCTCAAGACCATCTTAGAGCGCTCCACCGCTTCCTTCCAGCCGCCGAATTTGAAGTCATCTTCGATGTTCCCTCTACGGTAGAGGGCTAGCGCGTAATTTTTCACTGACATCTCACCGCATTTTCTATAACAAACCAATCCCGCCAAGGGTTTAAACCCCTGGCTAACAGCGAAAGTCCTCTAAAAGAGGACTGGAAATTGATCAACGAGTCCACTTGAGTGGACTTTCTTTATAAGGCGGGGAATTAATTCCCCGTCTGGTCAAAAATACTGCTTGCATCTAAAGTTCCAACCCACCATGACTATCCTATTCCGCCGCATTAAACCCTCCGCTTTTCCCATCACCCTCGACCTCATCGCCAAATTCCTGGGTATCCCCAAATCGCTGATTGTACGCGCTGAACGTTGGGCTTATGTTCTATTTGTCCACCGTTGCGACAAAGGGGGACAATTCATCAGCTACCGAAAACTGGCAATGTGGCTCGCAGCAATAGTTTCCCTCATCCAAGCCTGCACTACCCTCGAAGACTTATGGCAAGTGGGACTTTGGATTAAACAAGAATCCGAAAAATTTGACTACGACAAACCCGTCCTTGAATACCTGCGCCGTATCTGGGCAAAACACAGAGACTACCTGAGAAACTGGCAACCAGGCAGCGATGCAACAGCTTGAGGAGTTGTAGCCGTAGGGAATGACACTTGCAAAGACAGGCACACCCTCTATAGTTAAGGGTCGGGGCTTACCCTAAAAAATAGATAATAAATTTTTGTACAAACTTCTCTATGGTTTCCCTAGCCCGTAAAAACCTGCTCGAAGATATTCCTCGCTTCCTCGTAGCACAGGCAGGAATTATGTTTGCCGTGACTCTCGTCACCTTGCAAACGGGTATTTTTACTGGATTTAGTCGCTCTTCGGGTCAGTTAATTCATAATACCGATGCTGATATTTGGATTGCCTCAAAAAACCAAGTCCAACTTGAACTCACCTTACCCATTCCCCTATCCAATGTCATTGAAGCTCGAAAAGTGGCCGGTGTGGAACGAGCTGAAGGACTGATTTTCGGTAGCGCTTTGTGGCGTCCTTCCGATCGCGAAATTGCCCTTGTCAGAGTCGTGGGATTTGACCCCAATGGGTCTTTGTTTACACCCGAAAAGCTTAAAAAAGGAAGTGTAGAAGCGCTGACAAAGCCTTTCACTGCGATCGTAGACCAAACCACGCTCGACACATTAAACGTCAAAAAAATTGGTGATGTCGCTAACCTGAACTCGATACCAACAAGTATTGTTGGTTTCACACAAGGTAATCGCTCGATGGTGTCCAATCCTTTTTTGTTCACCTCGTTACTCAGTGCCAACACTTACATCACATCGGGCCAGACATCTGATGTTTCCTGCCAATTGCCCCAAGGCTCAGAGAATTTGACTTGTACAACTGTCGTCACCAAGCTTCCACAAACAGGAGAACCCATCCCACCTCCTCCCGAACCTAAACAGTTATTTGCCTCTGACTTAATCACCTACATTCTGATTAAAGCCAAGCCGGGTGAAGATTTACAGGCACTCAAGCAGAGACTCAATGCTGCTTTGCCAGATACCCGCGCCTACACTCGTAAGGAATTTATCCAGAGGAATGAAACCTATTGGCAGCAGCGAACGGGAATTGGTTTTATTCTCGGTCTTGGTGCTGTTGTCGGTATCATTGTGGGTGTGATTATTGTCGGTCAAATTCTGTACTCTTCAGTATCTGACCATCTCAAGGAGTTCGGCACCCTTAAGGCAATGGGCGCTTCGGATTGGACGGTGTATGGGGTAATTGTCGAGCAATCTCTCTGGATGGCAGTCACGGGTTATATTCCCAGCATCGCTCTTTGTTACGGCATCTCGGCATGGGCTTATGCGACTGAAGGTATATTGATTTTAATCACACCTGTTTCTGCGATCGCAGTTTTTGGAGTGACAGTCGTGATGTGTGTCAGTGCCGCCGTCTTTGCCATTCAAAAAGTCACGCGCCTCGATCCAGCGATCGTATTCAAGGCTTGACTTCTCTCCCCCAGCTCTCCTGCTTTCTCATGATGCAATTGAGCTACTAGATTGAGCAGAGAGCAGGTTGGAGCAATTGGAAGAAATCAAAAACCCAAAGCTTAAAATAAGGAATATTTCTTTGATTTTTAGGGAGAATGGCATCTTTTGCAAGGGAAAGAAATTCAGGAAAAACTGAAGTCTCTCATTGAGGAAGCATCTGCGATTGACTCCAGCTTAGCAACAAGGCTAGAAGAGATATATCGCTGGATTAAAGATGTAAAGCCTGGTTCCCTAACTGCTAAAAAATTTCTAATTCTTTTTTTGCTGCAAATAATCAAAGATGCTGAAGCTTGGCTAATCGTAAAATCTCTCCCTTCTCAAGAAGAGCAACAATCAGCTTTCGACGCTCTGCAACCTACTTTAAAATATTGGTATAGCGACCTATTTCCCAAATGGTTGAATGAAAACGACCCTAAGTTTTATATTTGGAGACAAAAACTAATGGCGGGGGAGTTCAGCCAGAAGGATACTCGTTTACTTGAAGCTGTTGCCAATACTGTTACAAGACGTGGAGGTAGTGTTGTACAACGCTATATCGCTGATTTGTCAATGGCAACTGATATAATTGTTAGTAGTAGGCAAAACAAGTCATTGTGTATTCAGCTAACAACGCTCTCTGATGAATTTTCTCAAAATAAATCGGAGGATTGGGAAAATACTCTAAAATTTTGGAAGATAAAAAGAGGATTATTCTTAAGTTACAATCCCAGTACAAATAATTTTCTCAATCAGCTAATTAACATAGCACTATATAATAGCGACAATCTCAAAATAGGGGTTTATCTAAAATTTAGTTTTTAGGTATTTGTAAAATTTATTGATTGTTTTTATAAACATTCTTTAACCCACCCACTTATCATGGCTCAAGAAACACCAACTAACCGTCAAGAGAGATTGGAAAGATTTCTTAAAGCTGTAGAAGAAGCTCAAAAATTACAGAATGACTTTTTGAAGTACGGGCTTGATTGTGTCAATTTGTATGTTGAAGATGTCGATGGAGATTGGCTGGAAAAGTGGGGTGAAGATGAAGAGATTATAGATAGCGAAAAACCAGCAAGCCAAGCGCTTGCCTTAACTATGACTAGAGTAGGTGTTCCAGTCATAGAATTTATCAGTGCTTTTTTGGCAAGTAATTACCCAGCAGCCGTCTGGGCGAGAGAAAGTAATCATTCATTAGCAGTTAGAGTACAGCAGCAAATAAAAACTGAGGGACTCTATCGAATTATTGCACGTCTGGAAGAATGCCTGAGCATAACTGATGAATATGATAGGCTCCGTGCTGCTACCAATATTTTGGCTGATGGTGCTATTGATACTGAGGCTACCCGCAATTTTAGTGATGAGAATGATGATCAAATCAAGCTCTTGGATTTAGCAGAAAGCTTACTGGAGAAATTAGCCGGATTTAAAGAAGAATCAGCAGAACTATCGGAGGGTGAGGAGATAAGCTGATGGGTTGGCAGCTATTTGCCAAGTCTTTGTGCTGTTAGGAGAGATAAAAACTACTTGGCTAAAGACATCAACCTCTACGAGCTAGAAGAACAATTTAATTTACAGCCTATCGAAAGCCTTCTCTATCCTGACACCAGAGCAAGACTTGTATGATGTGCTGCATCTACTCAAACGCATCGGTGGATTAATTAGCCAATTCAATCCATCGCGCTAGCTGTGACTCTTGTAGTGTAGGAGTTAGTGGCAACGTGCTGGATTGTTGCATCTGACCGATTACTGGACTCGACACAAGCATCCAAATCTGATAACATTTTTGTTATCAAGTTCAATAAAGTAAGTGGTTCAATGGCGAGTTGAGTTCTACCAGTTGTCCGATGGTAGTTCCCCTGCATTGGCTTGGTTCTGTGAGCAAGAGCCTAAAGTTCAGGCGAAGTTTGCCCGAATCTTTGAGCTACTCACCGAGCATGGCATATCAGTTGGAATGCCTCATGTTCGTTCGATGACAGGCTCAAAGTTGTTTGAGATTCGGGTAGAACAAGATACCAATATTTATCGGATTTTTTACTTAGCATACACAGGCCAACGGTTTATTCTGCTGCATGGATTTCAGAAGAAGACTCAGAAAACGCCCAAAAAAGAACTTGAGATTGCCCAAACCCGACTGAAGGAATTTTTGGCTGAGGAACAACCTCAACAGTCTACTTCCGAAGCCGAAAAAGCGAAGTCTCAGGAAAGGAGGAAGAAAAAATGAGTGACAATACTATTTCCTGGGATGACATCCGCGCTGAAGTGTTGGCAGATCCAGAAGTTAAAGCTGAGTATGAGGCATTAGAGGATGAATATAGCCTTGCTACTCAGCTTATTGCCCTTCGAGCTACGACTGGGTTGACTCAGCGAGAATTTGCTCAAGTGGTAGGGATGAAGCAATCGCAACTCGCACGGATTGAATCAGGCAAACAAATTCCTAAACTTGAGACTCTGGCAAAACTAGCGGCTGCTGCGGGTTATAGGATTGAGGTTAAATTTATTCCGTTTAAGGATAAAGAGGCACCGGAACTTAAGCCACTACAGATTGCTGTACCTGATATGGATGGTGAAACGTCTCCGCAGCCTGTTTCGTTTGTGACTAAGTTTTTGGAAAGTGATGACCCGGTGGCTGTGCAGGTACGGGAGAGGTTGGGAGAGCGATCGCTTGTAGAAGTTGCCGCCGAGTTGGAAAAATGCCTGAGTCTTCCTGATGAAGATGACCAACTATTTGCTGTCAAAAAGGTTTTAGTTGGCAGCATTACTGGTGGAGGAACTAACCGTCATTCAAGCGCTGATAATGATGAAATCGAGCTACTAGATTTAGCAGAGAGCTTGTTAGAGAAATTGACCCAGATAAGGCTCAATTAAAATCTAGCTTGCCCTCACCCCCATATGTTGGGTTGGCAACTTCGTCAGAGTGCATAAAATGAGTAAACTTTTCTGTAAACACTAATTCAAAAAATCGATATGAGCAGAGGAAAGCTACTATCTCGAATTTCTATCGACCCGAATATCTGCTTTGGTAAGCCCTATATTCGAGGGCATCGCATTTGGGTTTCCTTGATTCTGGATTTACTATCCAATGGGGCAACTATTGAGGAGATTCTTGAAGAGTATCCAAGTATAGAGCGAGATGACATTCTTGCTTGTATTGCCTACGGTGCTGAGATGGTTGATAAAACTGTTGAACGTCAGCAGTTAGCAGATACTAAACACAATGATGAGGTTTATGCCGACTTTTCAGAAATGGCGAATGACACAGAATATCAAGAAGAAGCTTTAGCAATTTGTAGGGAGTTTGAGAAATCAGACTGGGAAGCGTTGCAGCTAGGCGAGTCTGAATATGAGACGCGGTGAAGTTTATGATGCTGTTTTCGATCCGGCTGAAGGTTCAGAACAAGCAGGGACTCGCCCAGCGATTATTGTAAGCAACGATTTAATCAATGCGTCGAGTCAAGTTGTGATTGTTGTTCCTTGCACTACCTATCGTTCTGGACGACGTATCTATCGAAGTCAGGTACTTATCCAAGCACCTGATGGGGGGCTAGATAGGGACTCAGTTGCACTTGGGGAGCAAGTTCGGGCATTAGCGAAAAGTCGCCTTTTGCGCCAGCGTGGGGTGCTTTCTGAGTCGGCTTTAGCTGAATTAGAACGTGCGCTGTTGATTGCCTTGGATTTGCCCGCTCAAAGCTAGTAGTGAGTCAAGAGCGATCAACTTGATCAGGGAGACTAACTGAGCGATATGGGAAAAGGATTTGGCAGTGGAAAACTAAAAAAGGCCAAACAAAACCGCGAAGCTTATCGAGATTTCCTACTTGCGGTATTGGAGGCAACCAACAATAGCGACGGCGACTCGCAAGTGGTTTACCCTCTGCTGCAAGCTAACCTAGAAAAATTGGATGATAACTTGGCTGGGTTGTTGTACAGATGGGCAACGGCTACCTTGCCTAAACTGGAGCCAAAACTAGCACAAGGTCTGGCAATGGCTATTCACAATTTCAGCAACCTGATTTGGCTGTTTCCACTCGGCAGCAGGGCAAGCAACTTGGAACTTGCCATTACAGGCTATGAGGTTGCTGCGACCTTTTTTACCCGCGAAGCCTTCCCTCAGGAGTGGACAATCCTCCAAAACAATCTGGGCATGGTCTACAGCGACCGAATACTTGGCAACAGGGCAGAGAATGTGGAGCGGGCAATCAGCTACTGCGAAGCCACCTTACAATTCCGCATCCGTGAGTCGTCGCCACAACAGTGGGCAACGACTCAATCCAATTTGGGCAATGCTTACTGCGAAAGGATTCGTGGCGACCGGGAAGAGAACATAGAGAGAGCTATAAGGGCTTACCAAGCCGCTCTGCAAGTCTTTACCCAAAAGAAGTTTCCACAAAAGTGGGCAGAGACTCAAAACAATTTGGCAGTTGCCTACCGCAACCGGATTTATGGTGACCGAGCTGAGAATCTGGAGCTGGCAATCACAGCGTTTGAAGCTGTTTTGCAAGTTTACACCCGCGAGACTTTCCCTGAACAATGGGCAACGACCCAAAACAATCTGGGCAATGCCTACGGCGATCGCATTCATGGCGACCGAGCTGAGAACCTGGAGCAAGCCATCGCCTCCTATGAAGCAGCCTTGCAAATCCGAACCCGTGAGGCAAATCATGAAAAGTGGGCTATGACCCAACACAATCTAGCAGCTATTTACTGGGAGCGAATTCGAGGCAACCAGTCAGAAAACTCCAAGCAGACAATCCGTTGCTATCAAGCAGCTTTGCAAGTCTACACTCCAAAGGCGTTTCCTGAAAAGTGGGCTGGGACTCAAAATAATCTGGGTCATGTTTACTATGACTGGGGACTGATTGATGAAGCAATTGAGTGTTTGCAGTCAGCCCTAAAAGTCTACAGACCCACTACGTTTCCCATTGAGTGTCTTAAATCTGGGCGGACTCTCGGCACCGCTGCCTTCACAACTGGGCGCTGGGATGAAGCTATCAAGGGGTATGGCGTTGCTATTGATGCCGTAGAAACTAGCCGTACTTGGGTAGCTTCCGAATCCCGCCGTCAAGAGATTTTAGCAAAAGCCATCGATGTTTACCAAAACATGGTGCAAGCCTGCATCAACGATGGTCAACTCGAAAAAGCCCTTGAATACGTCGAGCGATCGCGTTCTAAACGTCTCGTAGATTTAATAGCAAGTAACGACCTCTACCAAAGTGGCGAAATTCCTCCAGAAGTTAAGGAATTATTGCAGCAGTTTGATGACTTGCAACAGCGAATTGACCAAGAACGTTCTCAAAACAATTCTGCCAATAACCGAGAATTGATGGAGAGGGATGTAGGGGCAAATCTTGTGTTTGCCTGTCACCCCGATCGCGCTGCCTTCCAAGCTAAAACGCAAGCGATCGCAAATTTAGAAGCCGAAAAACAGCAAATCTGGGAACAACTCAGACGCCTAGACCCCGTGCTAGCGGGTGAAATTCAGGTAAGCGCCCCTGACCTTGCTGCAATGCAGGAGCTTATCGACCAACCTAGTACTGCTATTCTCAGTTTTTATACCACCAGCAACGACACCCATATCTTTGTCCTACGACAAAACCAAATTACCTTGCATACTTGTACTGGACAAGGCATTGATTCGTTGCAATCCTGGATTTTCCAGAACTGGTTAAAACCGTACATTGAAGATGAAAACACTTGGAAGTCTCAAATCAGTGATTTCTTGAGCAAATTAGCTCAACGCTTACACATTAGTGACCTAATTTCTCAGCACCTTGAGGGCATCACCGAACTAATTTTAGTGCCGCACTTAGCGTTGCACCAGATTCCCCTTGCTGCTTTGCCTATCGAAAACGGTCAATATCTAGGCGATAAGTTTCTCATCCGCTACACTCCAAGCTGTCAAGTTCTGGAGTTTTGCAAAGAACGCGGCGAAATACCAGATCGACTGAGCTACGGCATAGTTGAAGATGCTACCGAAGACTTACCCTTTGCCAGTTTTGAGGGCGATCGCATTGCTCAACTGTACAATATTCCCGAACGCGATCGCTTGAGAGGTCGCAGTCAATGCACAAAAAGCCGTTATCGTCAACTAGCCAAACAAGTTCAGGTGCTTCACTCCTGCCACCATGCTCAATCTCGTCTTGATGAGCCGCTAGAATCAGTCCTTCAATTAGCAGATGAGACGATTACACTAGGAGAACTGCTAACTCCGGGTTGGCGACTCCTCAATCTTTCCGATGTGTTTCTCTCTTGCTGCGAGACAGGTTTAGGTGTAACTCCAGTAACAGATGATATTTTGACCCTCTCTACAGGCTTTTTGTGTGCGGGTGCTAGAAGTGTTGTCAGCACCCTTTGGTCAGTTAATGACTTAGCCACATCATTGTTTTCTATCTTTTATTATCAGTATCGGCAACAAGGAAAAAATCGCCCTGAATCATTGCGGCAAGCTCAGATTGAATTGCGCCAACTGAAGAAAGAGGAAGTGCTGAACCGAGAGGATATCAAAGCACTATCCAAACAAGCAGACGCTAGGCGAAAGGAAGCAAGAAGCAAGCGAAGCCAATATGAGCCAGGTTCAGCAGACTATTTGAAATGGGATGGTGAATATAGCAAGTTCGCTAGAGTTACTAATCAGATTCACTCCCTAAAAAGTACACAAGACGAATCTCCCTTTTCACACCCCCGTTTTTGGGCAGCTTTCACCTGTCAGGGTTTACGCTAAAAGGCAATTTTCTCTGATTTATTCCAAATTTTAATCACGTCCGTTGCTACAAACACGATTAACTTGCCGCCGCAAATTCCTCCTCAGTTAAGGGCTGAGAATTGGCTTCGTTTGCCAAATATTGGGCTAGTTGGGCTTCAATTTCATCCCGCACAATTTCGCGGTACTCCATGAAATGTTCGATGTGGGCGCAGTTGGTTAAGTAGTGTTCAAACACACCCGGATTGTGCCAAAGAATCGAGAACAATTGACGCCAAAACTGAAAGCGTGTGTTGCGCTTAAGTCCCTGCCGCCAACAAATAATGAACAGCGCCCGAAGATCTGGCAATTCCGGTATCTTGAACTTCGCCTTGTGAGGAGTTGGTTTCATATTTATGAAGTGCCGATAGACTCGTGCCAAATAACGATCTGGCTCATATAGTTCCCAGAAGCAACTGACATACTCGCGAGCAAGTTCTTCTACAGGACGGGTGGGGACAAAATTAATTAGCGTTGTCTGGCGGATATCTGCCTCTTGTCTCCCCTCAATCAAGCGTCCTTCTTTTTTGAGTCGATGCCACAGTGCAGTATTTGGCAAAGCTTGCAGCATACTGAAGAGTGCCTGAGGAATTGCCGTCGCTTCCACGAAGTCAATAATGCGACGCCCTGCCCCTGGTTTTTCCCCGTCGAAGCCAATAATAAAACCTGCCATTACACGCAACCCTGCCCGATTGATGGTTTCGACGGCATCAATGAGAGAGTTTCGCGTATTTTGGAATTTGTGAGTTAGGGACAAGCTGTCAGTATCCGGTGTTTCAATTCCTACAAAGACGGCGGTAAAATTTGCCGCAATCATTAAATCCAGGAGTTCTGTATCCTGTGCCAAGTCCACTGAGGCTTCAGTCGAGAGGCGGAAAGGATAGCCACGTTCTGCCATCCAGGGTCCGAGTTCACGCAGCAACAGCTTCACATTGCGCTTGTTGCCAATAAAGTTATCATCCACCAAAAAAATCGATCGCCGCCAGCCCAAGTCATAGAGGTACTGTAACTCGGCTAGCAGTTGTGCAGGAGTTTTCGTGCGAGGCTTACGTCCATAAAGCACGATAATGTCACAGAATTCGCACTGAAACGGGCACCCTCGCGAAAACTGCACCGACATATCGCTGTAAGCTTTTAAGTCCAGCAAGTCATAGCGGGGAATGGGTGTGCTTGTGACATCCGGCTTTTCACCGTTAGCGCGGAATACGCCTGAAGTTTCCCCCCGTTCTATCGCTTCAACAAAAAGCGGTAGCGTTATTTCCCCCTCATCCAAAATCAGAAAGTCTACTCCAGCTTCCTGTGCAGCTTCCGGAACAGAGGTGACGTAGGGGCCACCCACTGCTACCAATTTGCCGCGCCGCTTTGCCTCGCGAATTTGGTGCAGCATATCGGGTTTTTGGACAATCATGCCGGAAATAATCACCAAATCCGCCCAATTCCAGTCTTCTTCTGTTTCCAACTGAACATTGCGGTCTACTAAGCGGAACTCCCAAGTTTGGGGCAGAATAGCAGCGACGGTAATCATGCCCAACGGAGGGAATGAAGCCTTACGTCCGATCAGTTCGATCGCTTTATCAAATGACCAGAAGGATTTTGGAAACAGGGGATACAGGAGTAAAACTCGCATGAACTTCCTCACTCTACAATTGCTGACCCGAGGACTAAAAACTTTTGTGAAAAATCGAAACCAGGGATATGAATTTTTTTATGCTGTCATGCTGAACGAAGGGAAGCACCTCATAGATGCTTCGGCTTCGCTCAGAATCACACAATTGCGGTTTTTTAGATAGCATCTAAAGATAGAGTTCAAACTAATTCGGAATTCGGAATTCGGAATTCGTAATTAAAGACAGATTAGAGTCTTCGACCTCTCAGTCGCCCATTTTTAGGTGGGGTTTAAATCTCCATCTGAAAGTAGAATTACGAACTACCAACTACAAACTACGAATTGTGAATCAACCCTATTGAGCGGCATCTAGGCTGGAACCATCAGGTTAGTGGGTAAAGACTGGCGTAAGCGATCGCCATATAACGCCAAAGCATTACCGCCCAACAGTAAGCCTAGATGCTCACGGTCATAGTCAGCAACGGTTGCGGCATCCTTAACGCAGTCCTTGAGTACGCCATCCCAGTGACCGTAGTCGCCGGAGAAGCAAGCCAAACGCTTACCCACTTCCCCCATTGCCACATGCAGGTAAGAGGGGCCTGGGTCGTCGGATTCAAACGAGGTAAAGATTTGTCCCCGTTCAAAGTAATCTAACGGGTCGCGATGGCGCAGATCGTAGTGTTCGTACAGCGTCGCATCATCAATTTTTGTGGGGTCGTGTTTGGCGTTCCACAATAAATCAAACAGGTTTTTCGCCTTACTGATGATGTTGATATTGTCCTTACCTCCCCGTTCCTGAATCATCAGTTTGGTGAACTCCATCAAGGAGGGGCGATAGGGATTTTTGGGGTCAAAGTCGCGAATACGCTTTTCCCAATGTTCGTGGAAGGAGTGGGCGAGGTCGGGTAACCAGCCGCAACCGCCTTCTAAAAACCCTACTCTAAGGGTAGGAAATTGCTCAAACGCTCCGTCAAAAACCATCCGTGCTAGCGCCATCTGCTGCTGGTTGCGCTGAACAAAAATGTGACCCAAAACGAAGGTTTCCATGTGGTCGGCAATGCCACCGACCATGTAAGAACCAGGCCCACCATGAATGCCAAGAGCGATGTCTAAGTCTACAGCCGCTTGGAGGATGGGACGGAAGTCCGGATGGCTAATCGACTTACAGGTGCGAATCTCTGGGAACGCATCGGGGGCTTTAGGATGAGGAATGGGCAAGTTGGGAGCAACGGCAACGCCAATCATGCCCAATTCATTGACACAGCGTTTCATTTCTGCTACCGCAGCATCCACATCTTGTAAGGGGATGACGCCGATGGGTTTGAGGCGGTTATCGTATCCCTTACAATCATCAGCCATGTAGTTGTTGTAGCCACGGCAGAGTGCGATCGCTAAATCTTTGTCAAGAATGCTGGAGAAGATTAGATTGAGCGTGCCATATATTACCTGCACGTCAACGCCTTCTTGATCCATGTGTTCAATCCGCACCTTATTGAACATTGCGCCCAATGTTGTTTCAGGATGCAGATTGCGAAAGCCGCCTTTACCCAAACCTTGAGGTTGAGGGAACATCCGTACAAAGTCGTTTTTCCCCGTTGCTGGATTGAAGTCTACGATTTTTGCCCGTTGGTCGCCAAGACTATCAATCACCAAACCGACGCGATCGCGATACTCTGGCTCTAGATAATCCCGCATTACCAGGGGATTTTCTAGCTTATGAGCGTCAGCGTCGATTACCAGTAAACCTTGATACATTATGCTCCTTGATAAATTTGCTTTGTGAAGGGTTGCAGGGAGTGTTGGTTGAAGGTTAGCAGGTTACAGGTTGAAGGTTAGCAGGTTGCAGGTTGAAGGTTAGCAGGTTGCAGGTTACACAGAGAGCTGGTTGTTTTCTCAACCTTCCAACTTTCAACCTTCCAACTTTCAACCTTCAACCTTCAACCTTCCTGCCTTCAATCAATTGGCGTAAGCCGAACCAATGTTCAAATGACCACGACATCGAGGCGAGGATGACGATGCCGGGATACTTTCTAAACGCTGGTTCGTTTTTCTCGAAGAAGGCGTGTCCTCCTAAGGCAAAGACTTGGGTGAGTACCAAGCAGATGAGCGTCAAGCGCCAATCGTAAAATAGCAACACCACTGCTGCGATCGCTAAAAGGTTAGTGATGTGGTGCAGAATCTGGTTGATTGGATGCTGATGAGAGGCAACAAAGTGGGCTTTTGCTTCATGAAAGTAGTTCACAACAATTCTCCTACAGTGACACCCAATTCAAAAAATTCAAAGCGTTTTAGGCAGGATACTACTAAGAATGGGACAAAACCCAGAAAAATCCAAGTTTTTTTAGCTGAGAGCCTTTACCACCACCGAAGCTGTAGATAACTCCGTTCTGGTTGGTTCAGTTCCTCTTGTGTGAGCCACTCCACTGGCTTGTAGGTACCAAAAGCATGATCCCACCAATCTACGGCTAGACCAAAGTTATGATGCCACATGCCGTATTTATGATGGACGTAGTGTACGGGCATCTTCATCCAGAAGCACTTGGTTGGGTTTTCGTGCTGTAGCTGATGGGCATAAGCGGAAAAGGCAGCATAGCTTAACCCACCCAGAAACCAACCGATGCCAGCGTTCCAAGAAACGAAAAACATCAAGCACATTACCAAAAAACTGCCCCTGACATAATCCCGGAACTCCCAGATCACCCCCTGTCCTTCGTTGCGGCGGTGATGGTCGCGGTGGCGTTCGCCAATGCGTGCGTTAGCGTGCATCAAGCGATGCAGCCAGTATTCAACTAAACTAGCCAAGATAAATGCTACGACAAAACAAGAGATCGCTACTCCAACTGAGAAGACTGCTCCTTCAACAGCCAATTTATCTATTGCACTCATGCACTTACCTTCCTCACACTTTTGCTTTAGAGTATTTTGACATCCTCTTCCGAAAGATGATGTAGTAGGTCGTAAGTTGACAGTAAGTTATAGCACTTGCCAGTCAGGTTAGGACATAAACTAAAAATCCAACTCAGACGGCAAGAGACATTTAAGACCGTTCCCTGTTAAGGAGTTCCTCGCTCTAGCTAGGGATGTGCTTGTATTAAGGAGTTAACCTCCTATACTCGGTGGGAAATTTGGCGCAGCTTTTGTTTTCTGTCGCGGCTGAACGTGGCGATCGCAAAATTCCAGCCCAGATACGGTAAGGCAGAAGCAATACCAAGAACAGCACGCCACCTCGTCCACGAGAATGCCGCTCGTGACGTAGGATACACTCTCCAGAAGCGGTTGACAGCACATACCATTTCGTCGCCCAATGATATGACATCATGCCACCACCCAGCCGGAATATACAGTGTCTCACCGGGATTGAGGATTACTTCGTATCTGTTCTCAAATGCTTCCTTGAACTTTCCAAACACCTGAAAGTCTGGGTTTTCCAGGGAAACTTGACTAAACCAACACCTTAATTTTAGACCGTAGCGCAAATGCAGATAGACCGGAAAAGGATAAAGCTTATTAGTCTCAGAAGGCGGAAAAAATATGATCTTTTTAGCACCATGCAACTGCATGAGTGTGCCGTCCATTGAGTCGTAATGTAAACCTGATCGATGCCCTCCTGGTGTAACGTAAATGTTCAAGTCACTGACAGGCTGAGTCAAACCAAGTTGCTCTCCAATGATTTTTAAAGAGTGTCGATCGGTGAGTGGAGTATTTTTTAGAGGATATTTACCCAGGCTAATTTTGTCTTCATGAGCTTGATGACTACGTAACATTTCTGCATACCTCGTAAAGGGCATACTTTGCAGCGCAACACCACTGCCTATACTCTTCCATTGGCGTTGGTCGCGATTATACCTGTCTCGTCCATAGTTCCGAAAAAGAAACTCGCGCTCACCAAATGTTTCACAGAGGAAATCTAGATTCCAATCCCCTTCAGTGTCCAGTAACCCTGTAATTACAACGGGTGTTCCTGTGTTTCGATACTTTCTGATAAACGTTTCTTGTCCAAGAGAGGATATATCGACTCGTTGTATTGTGTTGACCATTTCTACCATTTGATACTGAATTTGGAGAGATTCAATCAATCAGCTTAAATCGAGCTTAAAGTATTATTACAGATGGATGTGAGGCTTTCATGGTAAACTTATTGTTACCTGTTTTAACCGCTGTTGCTGAACGGGCAAAAGCCAATTTTGTTAAACAAACTCGCTATTCTCTTGAAGTTCAAGAGCGATTCTTACGCGACCTGTTACAGGCTCATAAAGATACAGAATTAGGTCGCCAATATGGATTGAGTGAAATCAAAACGATCGATCAATTTCGCGATCGCATACCGGTGCTGCCCTATAGTAGCTATGAACCTCTGACTGAGCGCATTTTCCGAGGTGAGCCTAATATTCTCACTCCCGATCCGGTTGTCTACATCAATCTCACCAGTGGCTCTACTGGCACCAAGAAATTAATTCCCGTAACCAAGCGCTTTCAAAACTCCTTAAAACGGGCAAACTTAGCCAGTATGGGATTTTTAAGCGATGCCTTAAATGCCAGAAACCTCAAGTTTGGTAAATTGATGCTTACCAACTCTGTTGAGTTGATTGGACGCAGCCCTGGAGGTATCGAATATGGGGTGGCCAGCGTTGGTGTGCTGCGGATGGGGAAATTTCTCTACAAACAACTCTTTGCTCATCCTTTCGAGACATTACAACCCAGTGATAGTCTAGCTCGCCACTACGTTTGCCTGTTGTTTGCCTTACGCGATCGCTCAATGCGGGGAATGATTGCTAATTTCCCCATGTTACTTTTGAGAACTTGTGACTATTTGGAGCGCTATGCTGAACAGCTAATTCGGGATATCGATAAAGGCACGATTTCGCTGGATATAGAACTAGAATCAGCCGTGCGTTCCAAGTTAGAACAGCAGTGGTCAGCAGACCCTATCCGTGCTCAGGAGTTGCGGGAGATTTTACGCAATCAAGGACGACTGACTCCCCAACACGCTTGGCCTAGCTTGTCTTTCGTCGCTACAGCACGGGGAGGAACGTCTGATTTTTACTTTGAGCGCTTCCCTGATTATTTTGGTGACACGCCGGCATTTGGTGCTGTTTACTCGTCGGCAGAAGCGACATTTAGTATTTACCCAGATGTGAATACAGATGGCAGCATTCTAGCGATTGAAAGTGGCTTTTTTGAATTTGTCCCGCAAGACCAATGGGAGGCAGAACATCCTCAAACGCTCCTCGCAACAGAAGTCAAGGTTGGAGAACAATACCGTTTGTTAACGACTAACTATAGTGGTTTCTATCGCTACGATATCGGGGATGTCGTGGAAGTGGTAGGTTTCTACAATAGTGCGCCTCTCATCGTCTTCCGTTATCGGCGTGGGGGAATTCTATCAGCAACGACGGAGAAAACAACGGAGTATCATGTCACTCACGTCATGCAGGCTTTACAACAAGAATTTGGTTTGTGCTTGGAAGATTTTTGCATCACTTTGTCTGACAGTATCATTGCTCCCTACTATTTAGTGAATATTGAACTATTACCTGGTCAGACCTTGGACAATCCCCAAGCCTTTCTAGCGAGTTTTGAGCAGAAACTCAGGCAAGCTAACACCTCCTATAGCGTGAAGCGACCCAATAACTTTATCCCACCCCCTCGTCTGCGTATCTTAGCTCCTGGTAGCTTTACCATCCTGCGCCAGCGTCAGTTGGCACGGGGAATTCCGGATTCTCAGCTAAAATTTCCCCACACGAGTGAAGATCGAAAGTTTCTTGCTGGTTTGGTAGTAGAAAAGGAGATTAGGCTGGCAGAAGAATAAGATAATAGTGAAGAGGAGAAAGGACAATTTTTTGAGCCTTTTCTCCTTTGCTATTTTTCCTACATTCGTGAGCGTATAACTTGAAAATAATTGCTATTCCACCGATGGGACTGGTGGTTCTTCCTTAACCCGTCGAATGGGAAGATTAGCAATTAACGCCGTTACCCGTTGATTACTCTCCAAAGCAA
>CBKWLJ010000090.1:0-22404 GCA_966675205.1 uncultured bacterium | reverse complement strand
TCCCTACTCCAACTTTGGCGCAGGTGTGGATATCTCAGCGCCCGGTGGGAGTGAAGCTGGAAAGATTTTGCAAGAAACGATTGACCCAGAAACCAGTGAAGCCGTGTTTGCTGGCTATCAAGGAACCAGCATGGCCGCTCCCCACGTTGCAGGTGTGGCCGCTTTAGTCAAAGCCTCTGGAATTCAAGAACCCGATGAAATTTTAAGCGTGTTGAAGCAATCAGCACGAGTCATCCAACAAGATCCCCTCAATCACTTTGGGGCTGGACATTTGGATGCTGCCGCAGCCGTGAAGCTGGCTCTGAGAGGACAAATTACCTTCAAAGACTTCTTCCGCTGGTTGCGAGATAATGGTTATCTCAACCCTCGGTTCTGGATTGATGGCGGAACGGTGATGTTACTGCCTAAAATCGCGATGGTTCTTGGCTCTTATCTCCTGGCTTGGTTCCTGCGGAATTATTTACCCTTCTGGAGTTGGTCGCTCACTACAGGTTTAGTTGCAGGGAGTTCTGGATTATTTGTTCTGCGTAGCCTCTATATCTTCGACCTACCTCAGTGGCCATTCCGAGTGATGGGAAGTTCCATCCCTGAATTGGGTAGCGCGATTCAAGGAAGTAGTGCTTTAAACCCAATTTTTGCTAGCGTACTTATTCCCTTTATCTTGGTAACATTGCTACTTGGTCATAAACAATGGAAGTGGTTAGCCATTGGCTCAGCTCTTGGTGTTGCTAGCTGTTTGGCGGTGAGTGCGGTGATGTCACCCAGCTTAATCTGGTTAGGGGGTGGCGTTGTTGCTCGTGTCTTCCTGGTTGCTAATGCCCTGTTGTGCTTTGGACTTGCCTATCTAGCCTCAAAAGGAGAAACGCAAACCGCATGAGTATTAGTGTTACAGGTGTGATCGAACGGAAAGGACTAGGGCCTGGGACTTGGGCACTGGTTACAGATTCAGGGGAAACCTATGAGCTCAAGAATACCCCAGATGAACTCAAGAAATCAGACCTGAAAGTTAAGGTGGAAGGGCAAGTGCGAGATGATGTGATGACTTTCGCCATGATTGGCCCAGTACTGGAAGTCAAGTCGTTTAAGGTTCTCGATTAGGTGCTAGTGCAAGAAGGCAAAAGAGATAAGGCAGAAGGCAGAAGGTTTTTTGGTACGTGGTCGTTTGGGCAGTTCAATCTGTCCTAAGCTTTATGGGCAACACCTATAAATCCCATCTGCCATCTGCCTTTTTGACCGCTAATCATTAGTACTCAAAAAAACTGGTACATCCTCTTCATACTGTTAAAACCCGCTTACCCATTTTTGGGTGGGTGGGTTTTGTTTAGAAGCATTGCTATGGCTGCCACCATAAAGCTTAGGACTTTCATTAATGGCCCAAACGACCACGTATCAGTAAAAGACCTTCTGCCTTTTGCCATCTGCCTTCTGCCTTTTGCTATATTATCCCTAAATTAAAGGAAAATTTTGCATAAGTTCTGGAAAATGAGAGATATTAACTCATTAGCTAATTTCCGCTAGATGACTCAGGACTATGCCCGTACATCCCCGTCTTTACTGTTTGAGCCTTACTACTTTAACCCTGCTTTTTTCTGTCGCTTCTCCCTTGTATGGGCAATCTAGCAAGTCTTCTATACCAAAAACTGCGATCGCAATTTCAGAGAATTTAGCACAAGCACCCAGTCTTCAAGAGGGAAATTCTGCGAGTGATGCGCCTCCGAAGGCGGTAGCAGACGGACTATTTCAAACAGGCGTCCAACAGTTCCGTCGTGCTGAGTTTCGAGACGCTCTCCAAACGTATCAACAAGTCCTAGCCATGCGTCGAAAATTGGGCGATCGCTTAGGTGAAGCTGAAACGCTCAACAACATGGGAGCAGTTTACACCCATTTGAGCCAATATTCCCAAGCCTTGGCAACTTTGCAGAAAGCACTGACAATCTATCAAGAGGTGAAAGACCGTAAGGGAGAAGGCGATACCTTGAACAATATGGGAGAGGTGTACTTCGATCTCCGTCAATATCCCAAAGCGCTGCAAACCTATCAACAAGCCTTGACAATTCACCAAGAGGCGAAAAACCGCCAGGGAGAGGGTGAAAGTCTTAATAACATGGGCGCAGTTTATACAGGGTTGAATGAATATTCCAAAGCGCTGGAAACTTTACAACAAGCATTGAAAATTCGCAGAGAAGTAGGCGATACCTTCCGAGAAGGAGAAACGCTTGCTCGGCTAGGATGGGTTTACAACGCTTTAGGAGAACAATCTCGTGCTTTAGAGTCTTTAGAACAAGCTTTAGCTATTAGTAAAAAAATCGGTAATCGCTTTTGGGAAAAGGTAACAATTCTTGGTACGACTGTTGTTTATAACGCTCAAGGAAAGCCTGCTCAAGCGCTGGAATTGTTAAACCAATGTGTAGGAGTATTCAAGGAAATGGGTTATCGCCAAGGGGAAGCGATCGCTCTTTCTAGTATAGGGGTCATCTACAACAGTCAAGGACAGTATCCTCAAGCGCTAGACTCTCTCAACCAAGCAGCGGCAATTTTCAAAGGTATTGAGAATTTTGCTGAGGAGGGAAGCACTTTATCCTTTCTAGGATTGGTTTATCAAAATCAAGGAGATTATGCTAAATCAATTGAGTTCTTCCAACAAAGTTTAATCATCGCGCGGAAATTCAGTAATTCCCAAGATGAAGGACAGCTACTCAACAGCCTTGGATGGTCTTATTTTCAGGTAGAAAACTACCCGAAAGCGATTGATGCCTATCAACAAGGTTTAGAGATTTCCCGCAAAACTCAAAATCGTGTTTTAGAAGCTAGCATCCTCAATCGTTTAGGAATTGTTTACTACTGGATGGATGAAGGCTCCAAAGCACTTGACTTTTATCAACAGAGTTTAATCATTGCCCGAGAAACCCAAAACCGAACTTTAGAAAAATCAATATTGCTGAATTTGGGAGATGCTTACTCTGAGCTAGAAGACTATACCAAGGCAATTGAATTTTACCAACAAAGTTTAGCGATCGCAAAAAGTATCCAAGACCGTCAAGGGGAAAGACAACTGCTCAACAACATCGGATGGTCTTATTTCTCGCTAGAAGACTATCCTAAAGCATTAGACTACTATCAACAGAGTTTGGCCATTGCACGAGAACTTCAAAATCTTGATTCACAAGCACTCACACTCAACCGTGTGGGGATGGCTTACTACTGGATGGAAGATTACTCTCAGGCGGTTGAAGCGTATCAGCAAAGTTTGACTCTTGCACGAGAAACTCAGAACCGAAATTTAGAGAAATCAGTATTGCTGAATCTAGGAGATACCTACTATTACTTCAAAGACTATAACAAAGCGATCGAGTTTTCCCAACAAAGTTTAACTCTGGCACGGGAACTAAAAGATCGCCAAGGAGAACAGGAAATTCTCAAAAATCTGGGATTGGCATATCAAGCTCTATTAGAGTACGAAAAAGCGATTGAATCTTTGCAACAAAGTTTGACCCTTGCACAAGAACTAAAAGACCGCCCAACAGAAGCATTAATACTCAGATACTTAGGATGGGTTTACCAGAATCGAGGAGATTATGCCCAAGCCGTCGATTGCTTCACACAAAGCTTACAGATTGTCAAAGAGATAAATCAGCCTCAAGCCGAACATCTAGCTTTATTCAATTTGGCATATGGATACTATTGGCTGAATGATTATGCTAAAGCCATTGATTACTATGAACAGAGCATAATAATTACCCAGAAGATAGGCGATCGTCTCTCAGAGGCAAATATTTTACTACATTTAGGAGAAGTTTATTTTTACATTAGCGACTTTCCTAAAGCCATTGATTTTTACGAAAAGAGTTTAAAACTTTCACGAAAAATTAAGAATGGTATCATACAAGCAACTATATTAAACAGTTTAGGAAACACATACTCTCATCAGGGAAACTATACGAAAGCAAAAGAATACTACCAACAAGCATTAGTTATCGCTAAGGAAGGCAATCATCTCAATGTTGAAGGTAATGCTTTGGGGGGGCTAGCAGGAATTTATTTTGACCAGGAAGACTATACTAAGTCAATTGAGTACAATGAACAAAGTTTAGCAATATACAAGAAGATAGGTAATCGATATAATGAGGGAGCGTCTCTAAATAAGATAGGAAATGGTTACTTAAAATTGGGAAACCTTGCTAAGGCGATCGATTATTACAAGCAATCATTAGCTATTGCTCAAGCCAGTGGCGAACTGTACGGGGAAGGAAATTCGTTTTACAGCCTTGGATTTGCTTATTTCAAGTCCGGAAATCTACCTGAAGCAGAAAAGAACCTGCGGTTTAGTATTAATGCTTTAGAAGCTATCCGGGCAAAACTGGGAAATAAAGATGAATTTAAAGTCTCAATTTTTGAGACCCAATCTAAGTTTTACCGTCAATTGCAAACAATTCTTATTGCCCAAAACAAAACCCAAGAGGCCCTAGAAATAGCCGAGCGAGGGAGAGCCAGAGCGTTTGCAGAGTTATTAGCATCACGGTTGAACTCTGATGAGCCGAATCAATCGAATACTACTCCACCAACCCTTGAGCAGATTAAACAAATTGCTAAAGCACAAAACGCAACGCTAGTTGAATATTCAATTATTTATGACGAGGAGAAAACTGAAGGAAAACACCTGCCATCAAAGCTGTATATTTGGGTGGTTAAGCCCACAGGAAAAATAGCATTTCGTTCCGTTGAACTCAAACCTTTACTGCAAAAATTAAATATTCCTTCTTTGTCTTTACAGGAGTTGGTTAATAGCTCTCGTGAATCCATTTGTGGCAATTCTTGTCGGGGTCTTGCGGCTGTGCAGAAAGCAGAGATTGCTCAACGAAAACCTTTGCAGGAACTTTATCAAATCTTGATTGAACCTGTTGCTGACTTGCTCCCGACTGACCCCAACGAACACATCATTTTTATCCCTCAAGAGTACCTGTTTCTCGTTCCCTTTTCAGCGCTCCAAGATGCTAATGGCAAGTACCTGATTGAAAAACACACTATCCTCACT
Source organism: uncultured bacterium (assembly GCA_966675205.1). Taxonomy (GTDB): domain Bacteria; phylum Cyanobacteriota; class Cyanobacteriia; order Cyanobacteriales; family Coleofasciculaceae; genus JBFLZA01. The sequence continues at coordinate 17,372 of CBKWLJ010000090.1, read as the reverse complement.
GCACCCTCAATTCAGGTGTTAGATTTAACCCGGCAGCAACGCCAACGCTTAGGAACAGGACAAGCGAAAACTCCACAGGGAAATGAGTTTCTAGTACTCGGAAATCCGACAATGCCCAGCGTACCGCCTAAACTGGGAGAACCAGCCCAACCCTTATCGCCACTACCGGGTGCTGAACAAGAAGCGATCGCAGTTGCGAGTATCCTGAATACCAAAGCGATCATTGGTGACCAAGGGACTAAATCAACGGTCGTGGCGCGGATGCCGTCTGCTCGAATCATTCATCTGGCAACACACGGCTTACTCGATGATGAGCGAGGATTGGGGAGTGCGTTAGCTTTAGCGCCTCCCAAAGGGGAGTTCGCAGTCGCATCATCCCTTCCTTCCTCGCTCGGTAAGGCAGGACAAACGGGGGACGATGCTCTTCTTACCGCCGAAGAAATCCTTAATTTAAAATTGAATGCGGAATTGGTCGTCTTGAGTGCCTGTGATACTGGACGAGGACGCATTACTGGGGATGGGGTGATTGGACTGTCTCGCTCCTTAATCAGTGCGGGTGTACCCAGCGTTATCGTCTCCCTCTGGGCAGTGCCAGATGCTCCTACGGCTTCTTTAATGACCAATTTTTATCAAAATCTGCAAAACAACCCTGACAAAGCCCAAGCCTTACGCCAAGCAATGCTTACCACTCTCAAACAAAACCCCAACCCGAGAAACTGGGCAGCTTTTACACTGATAGGAGAGGCCGAGTAGAAGACTTGACAAAATGCACCAAAGACGGGCTTCTCGTTGCGCTCTACAATAGTGAGTGAGATGTTAGACAATCGACTGCTCGTGCAAGCGAATGTTGAAGGTCTTCGTCTTTGATTGATCACTTCCCAAAAAAAATCCCTGGCTCAAACCGGTAAGCCAGGGAACGTCAATCAGGGTGCATCTACCATTCCAATCTTCCAAGATTGGCATCGTCATCCGGACGAAATCGGAAAAGTTGCCCCTGAATCTCGAACGTTGACTTTTGCTGTGCGTGGAAATCCTAGCTGAAAACATGGGAAACTTTCAGGTAAGGGAGTGTATCTAAGGAGAGATAGGGGTATAGCATCCTCAATTCTTTTCACGATCGCACGAGACAGTCCTTGAAATTGAGCAAGATTGACCAAGTAGTAGCTGTGGCACAGGAATTTCACATCTCTGTGACTCCCTTAGGGGAAGACGAATATTTGGTGCGCCTCGAACGTGTCGCCCCAGGAGTGCCATTGGCAGAAGAGCAAGTCCGCTGGCCAATCGAAGATTGGTTAGCTCAGGCACGCCAGCTAATGAATGACCCTCTCATGGGATTGTTGCAGGGGAACGAAGGATTGGCCGAAGAAGCCTTTTTCTTGTCAGAATGGGACGAACCTATTAGCCCATCCTCTCGTAACTTAGCGGAACTGGGACACCAACTTTACAATGCTCTCTTTTATGGGAGCCTGCGAGATAGCTGGATGATGGCACAAGCGATCGCCCAAAATCAGCGTCAGGTGTTGCGACTGCGCCTCGGACTGAAAGGAAATCGCTTACCTCGCCTACCGTGGGAAGTTTTGCACGCTGGCGATCGCCCCCTGGCAACAGGCACAGATGTGGCGTTCTCCCGCTACCAGTTAAACACAAGACTCTGGAGACCCCATCAACCGTTCCTCCCGAAACTCAACCAACCGCTAAAAATTCTCATGGTGATTTCGGGTCCGAGTGACCAGGAAACCTTAGAATTGCTTCAAGAAGCGTCTCACCTGCAAGAAGAACTCAGGAGTCGCTCTCCCAATGAACTCCCTGCCATTCAACTCACCATTCTAGAGCAACCCGGACGGGAGCAGCTAACGCAAGCACTCGAACAAGGTCAATATCAAATTTTCCACTATGCGGGCCACTCGAATTTAGGTGAATCCGGTGGAGATGTCTACTTAGTCAGTAATAAAACGGGTCTCACTGAAACCTTAAACGGTGATGACTTAGCAGGATTGCTCGTGAATAATGGAGTTCAAGTTGCTGTCTTTAACTCCTGTCGGGGTGCCTATACAGCCGCATCAGCAGGACGAGGCACCGACAAAGGGAACGAGGGAAATCTCGCCGAAGCACTCGTGAAACGAGGAGTCCCTGGTGTGTTGGCAATGGCAGAGCGAATTCCCGATGAGGTAGCCCTGACGTTAACGCGATTGCTTTATCGCAATCTCAATCAAGGTTATCCCATTGATCTGAGCCTGAGTCGCGCACGGCAAGGACTGATTTCTGCTTATGGGTCGAACCAGTTGTATTGGGCATTACCCGTTCTCTATCTCCATCCAGAATTTGATGGATTTCTGACCAGCGATACGCCCCAGAACCGGGAAAAACGGTTGGATTTACCCGAAATTGCTGATACTCCCTTACCTAAAGTCCAAGAGGTGCGATTTACACCGCCCGATTTGCCTTCTGTTTCCTTTTTACCAGAGGATGAAGATGAACCTGATGGATTTTTGGCAGAGGGAGGAGAGGATTCAGAAGTAGATGACCCCTCTATCTTTATTAAAAATTTACTCAGCCAACTGACTCCCGAACCCGTCGATGCTGCATCTGTACCGCCGTCAGATGGCGAACAGCAATCAAGTGCCGTGCCCCAAGAGGCTAGCTGGGAATTGGGGGCTCAAGCGCCAAACCGTACACCCGCTTCAGAAACAGAACTAGTATCCCGTCAGGCGGCTCAACCCTCTACTCCTAACTCCACTGAGCGCAAGCCATCGCAAGGGTTAGCGCTTTGGTGGGAAAAAGTCCGCCGTTTACCCAGGCTATGGCTGATTTTAGGGGCAACAGGGCTATTTGCGATCGCACTGTTAGGTTTTTGGCTCTTCCAGAGTCGTCAACCCCAACCGGGAGATTTGATTGCTGAACCCGGTTCTCCCATTCAAGGGCTTCCCCAAGCTACCAGTTCTCAAAATCTCGATTTAAAAACAGCGGATATACCCGCAATTACCAACTTTGCGATCGAACAATTGAGTCGGGGCAATATTCCCGCAGGACAAAAAGCCGTAGAGGTATTACTGGACAAAGGCCAATTCGATCAAGCAAAAGCTGCTCTTAATGCTGTTTCCCTCGCTAAACTTGACGACCCGGCGGTGAGTTATTTAAGGGGACGGCTGGCCTGGCAGGAAATCCAAGCAGGTAGCAGAGATTACGAAATCAGCGATGCTCGACGTTACTGGGAAACTGCTCATAAAGCGAAACCCAAGTCAGTTGAGTACCTGACTGCCTTAGGTTTTTCGTATTACGCCGAAGGTAATTATGAACGAGCCAACAATACTTGGCTGGATGCACTAACCCTGACTCAAAATAACCAAGCCGAAGCGAATGTTCCATCCAATTCTGCCCGAAAGGTGAGAAAAGAAGACCTCAATATCTATGCAGGACTTGCACTAGGAACCTGGAAATCTGCTCAACAACCAACGACTAATCCAGCCAGCTTGTTGAGTACATCCAGGCAGATGCGTGAAGTTGTAATGACGAACGACCCTGTTAATTTCCAACCCGATGCTTTGAGTAAAAGCAACTGGCTTTGGACAGAAAAAGCGATTGAAGATTGGCGATCGCTTTTAGCAACGAACAATTAGAGCTTATCTAAAAATAAGTTCTAGAAATTATGAATTATGAATTATGAATTATGAATTATGAAAGGATCGACTATTCAAGTTCTCACTTTTTTAGTGCATTCATAATTCATAATTTACAGCTTACTTTCCTCGCATCAGCGATGTCAGAGAGTATCGCTTGCGTAAATCCATAACATCCGCTAAATTTTCCCTGCCACCATCGAGAGGATGACTCTGTTCGGGTGGCAGCACAGTAATGGGAGTCGATTTCTGCTCAATTGGTACTAAATGGGGGTTGAGAGTCGAGTTGTTGGGGCGAGGCTCACCTCTTTGAGGTTCCTTAGCAACAGGACGACTGGTTGGGTTAGGATTACGGCGTTTTTTGCGGATAATTCCCACCGGTTTTAATCGTTTTTGAAACTGACTACTCTGATTGGATTGAATGAGAAAATAGGTAATTAATAAAGAACCTCCGGCACAGCCAAGAGCAATTGCACCAAACAACCACAAAGGAAAATCTTGTCTAGGTGTAGACTCTTGTTGCAAAAATGGAGGTGGAGTTTCCTCAATTGGTTTGGGTTGAGATTTTGGCAGTTTTTTGAGGGGTATGACTTTCTGAAAAGTCGTGACAGGAGATGATGACAAAGATGCCTCTGGTTCAACGGGACCTGCTTTGAGAAGCCCTAAAGTCGCTACACCACCCAGTACAACAAGCATTACCCACAAGCCACCACAAAACAGAAAAGGATGGTCGTTGAGCAACTGTTGGAGAGGTTGGAAGCGATGTTGCTGTTCAGTAGGATTATTAGATGAATTGAGCATCGACGCCCTTAACGGTCAGGATAATCTTTTCAATAGCGAGAAGCGAAGCTAACGTTTTAGTCAGTTGTTCGCGCTGATACAGGGTGTAAGACACCATGATGACGGAATTTTAGCATGGCTATCTCCTCTGGCTACCTCCTCCTTATTGCTTATCGCTGCAACAGCTTGTCATTTAAAGATGCCTGAATGTTAATATTTATTCTTTTTCTGGGAACAGCCATGAGAACACCTGATACGAAGTTGCGTTCAATCGTAGGAGTTGGGAAAGCTTCCGGGAACTCCTGGAAGCTGGGGGAGAGAAAGTTCGCTTGAACAGATGCAACTCGGTATTAAGAAACCTGAGTGTATCCAATCACACACAGGAAGAGCGCAGCCCTAGTGGAGATGCGCTAGAGTGACAATCGCAGGGACTAATTTGGAAGGAAACGAAGAAACAATGGGGGTAGAGCTGACGACATCAACAATCGGCAACTCAATGAACAATACTGTTGCTAACGGGGATGAGATGCGATCGCAAACTCGATCAGATGCTCCACAAGCAACAAATCAGGTGCATTGGCAATCTCGCTCAAAATCTTGGACACTTGAGGATAGTGAAAAGCTCTATCGCATTCAAGGATGGGGAGAGCCATACTTTTCTATTAATGCCGCCGGTCACGTTACCGTTTCTCCCAAAGGCGATCGCGGAGGGTCGTTGGATTTATTGGAATTGGTAGAATCTTTGCGGCAGCGCAATCTGGGCTTACCGTTATTAATTCGATTTTCCGATATTTTGGAAGATCGGATCGAACGATTAAATGCCTGTTTTGCTAAAGCGATCGCTCGTTACAAATATCCCGGTACCTATCAAGGCGTTTTCCCGGTTAAGTGTAACCAACAACGGCATTTAGTGGAGGATTTAGTCAGGTTTGGTCAGCCGTATCAATTTGGTTTAGAAGCGGGTTCTAAACCGGAATTAATGATTGCTCTGGCAACACTAAAAACTGCTAATTCTTTGCTGATTTGTAATGGTTATAAAGACTCGGAATATATCGAAACCGCGTTATTAGCAACGCGCATTGGTCACAAACCCATTATTGTTCTAGAGCAGCTAGAAGAAGTGCAGTTGGTAATAGAGGCATCCCGTCGGTTGGGCATTGAACCCGTACTAGGAGTGCGAGCGAAGTTGAGTACCAAAGGGACGGGACGATGGGGAACCTCTACTGGAGATCGCGCCAAATTTGGCCTTACTATTTCCGAAATTCTCACCTGCGTTGAGCAGTTGCGGCAAGCGGGAATGCTCGATTCATTGCAACTTCTCCACTTCCACATTGGCTCCCAAATCTCTGCCATTGGTGTGATTAAAGATGCTATCCGAGAAGCCAGTCAGATTTATGTAGAACTGAAGGCTTTGGGAGCAAATATGCAGTATCTCGACGTTGGGGGCGGTTTAGCCATTGATTATGATGGCTCTAAAACCAACTTCTACGCCTCGAAAAACTACAATATGCAAAATTATGCCAATGACATTGTTGCTGAGGTAAAAGAAGCTTGTGAAGCCCGCCAAGCGTCAGCGCCTATTCTAATTAGTGAAAGTGGTCGAGCGATCGCATCTCATCAATCCGTCCTCATTTTCGATGTTCTGGGCACGAGCGATGTCCTCTCAGAAATTCCTGAACCCCCAGCGGAAAAAGAACATTTGATTATCCGCAATCTCTGGGAAACTTACTCGACCATTAGTGTGGATAACTATCAGGAGGCATACCACGACGCCATTCAGTTTAACGAAGAGGCAAAAAGTCTGTTTGGTTTTGGTTACCTCAGTCTCACCCAACGCGCTAGGGCAGAACAACTCTACTGGGCCTGTTGTCAAAAGATTTTGGCAATTGCCAGAACGCAAGACTATGTTCCCGACGATTTAGAAGACTTGGAAAAAACGATGGCGTCAATTTATTACGTCAATCTTTCCGTCTTCCAATCTGTGCCAGATGCCTGGGCGATTGACCAACTCTTCCCCATTATGCCCATCCACCGCCTGGATGAAGAACCAACGCGCCGGGGTATTCTGGCTGATCTCACCTGCGACAGTGATGGCAAAATTGACCAATTTATTGACTTACGGGATGTTAAATCGGTATTAGAACTCCATCCCTTGCAGGAAGTCGGGGAAAACAAGAATGCTTTAGATATAGGGGGAGAAGGAAAGAATTCTGTGTCTCTCAATCAAACGCCTCGTATTCCTACTCCTAAATCCCACAAACCCTATTACCTAGGTCTATTCCTCGCGGGTGCCTACCAGGAAATTATGGGAAACTTACATAATTTGTTCGGAGACACCAATGCTGTTCATATTCAACTAACGCCTAGAGGTTATGAAATTGAACACGTTGTCAAGGGCGATACGATGACAGAAGTTTTAGGATACGTACAATACGACGCCGAGGACTTGGTAGAAAGTATTCGCCGCCGCACTGAGCAAGCCCTACAAGAAAACCGCATTACTCTAGAAGAATCTCAATTGTTGCTCAATCACTACGAGCAGAGTCTTAGCCGTTACACCTACCTGGCTCAATAGTGGGTCATTTGTCATGAGTCATTAGTCCTGAGTTGCTAATTCGGGCTTGATGCGATCGCATCCTCCTCACCCATTTCTGGAGATTTGGGTGAGGATTGCGTGGCATCATTCTTATTCAATGACCCATGACAGAGGATAAATGACTAAACCTCACTTCCCAAAAGTTCTGCGATCGCTTGTCGCTCAACTGGCTCACAGGAAGGTGGAGTTCTACGGGTGTCGGTAATCAGCCAATCTAAGGCAGCCGCTTGAACATCAATGGTAGCCCCCGTTTTGTCAACGCAGTAGCGTCCAAACACGAGCTTATCCACCAAACGCACTCCTGCACCAAGGCGGGAGTACTTGAAAATCACGCTATTGTCAACGGTTGCCCCACTACAGATCCAACAATTGGGTCCAATCATGGTCGGCCCAATAATCTTCGCCCCATCTTCAATATGGGTCATGCCACCAATGTAAACTGGGCCTGTGACCTCAACCTTGTCCCAATTGACAGACACGTTCAACCCGGTGTAAACACCGGGGAACACTTCTTTTCCGGGAATTGATACATTCTTGATATCTCCCCGCAGAACGCTTCTAATCGCGTGCCAGTAGTCGGGTACTTTACCAATATCCACCCACTCGAAATCCATCGGCACGGCATAAAATGGAGCGCCCATTTCCACTAACTTGGGAAATAGATCGCCACCGATGTCATATTCTTGACCAGAGGGTATATAATCTAAAACTTCCGGCTCAAAAATATAAATGCCTGTATTGATATTGGTGCTGAGTGCTTCCTCCACGGAGGGCTTTTCTTGGAAAGCTTTAACCCGTCCTGATTCGTCGGTAACGACGACACCATAGCTGGAAACTTGGTCTTTCGGTACAGTTTTGGTCACCAGGGTAGCGATCGCTCCTTTTTCCTTGTGCGCCTTTACTGCCGCCGTTAAATCCAAGTCAATCAGGGCATCCCCGCACAAAACTACAAAAGTATCGTCAAAAAAGGGACAAAAATCTTGGATACGTCGCATACCCCCTGCTGAACCGAGAGCTTCTCCAACCAGTTGACCATCTACGATGCGGCCTTCAAACGAATAGGCAATCTCGACGCCGAAGCGTTGTCCGTCGCCGAAGTAGTTTTCAATTTCGTTAGCCAGATGACTGACGTTAACGACAATTTGGTCAAAGCCATGCTGTCGTAGTAGTTCTAGGAGAAATTCCATCACTGGCTTTTGCAGGATGGGAATCAAGGGTTTGGGGATGGTATAGGTAATGGGGCGAACTCGAGTACCCTTACCAGCCGCCAGAATCATGGCTTTCATGAATTTTCTTTCCTCAACCTAGTCAACAAATTTTTGTTTGGTGAATTGAGACTGATCTTAACCAGTTCATAGAATTGACTGGTGACCTTTTGGCCGTCACCTGCTTTCTGGTAAACAGAAGAAATGACAGTGATCAGTTAACTCGTACGATAGGCTCTCCAAAGGCTTACCGACTATCAGCACAAAATCTCTTGCTGCTCCATTCAGCTTAGCCAAGCGTCTGATAGTCCACGCTCTCGGCGAGGCGAAAGCAGAACTAACACCCCTGTTACTTTCCAACGGGGAAAGTAGACAGATCAAAAAAACGATCCTCAATAGCGAGGTCTACTTCCACCGTACTCTCTGTAAGAAAGTGACGGCAACAGGTAAATATATCTTTTGGGCAACACAAAAACGGTTTTCGTGCCAAAGGACAGCTAACCCCAGCGTCAAACCCTGATTTTTAGATTGCATCCCTGATCGGTTCATGTCAGCGCCCGGATTTTTAAGTCTTGATAGAACTCCTCTTGAGATAACTCCACCTTAGACTGTGCTGACAACAGTAGCAGTGCCCAGAAAACCCCCACGCGATCGTGAGTTTTGGACGTGGTATGAATGGGTGCTTCCGTTGATGTCAAACCATCCCCAAAGGAATCGGATTGAGGCAACGGGGCAGATGATAACGACCACCACTCTAACAGTTGTTCTAAATTCAGCCAATCATTTCCCGGTGCAATTTTTGACCAATGGTTAGAGAGCAATCCTTCTAGGCGTAGGGCAAGTTCTGTCAGATTTTCATCGTGAGCCAAATGAGCGATCGCTTGAGCTGCTTGAGAGCGAGACTGAGGGCGAGGACGCAAGGCACGAGAACGCACTGGAGCCTCTTCCATTTGGGCTGCAATCTGCTGCAATTGTTCAATCAGTTCATTCAGTGTTACAGGGCGTCTTTTCGGGGGTGGAGCTGCACGACGACGGCGCAGATGACGTTCGAGATGCAGGGGTAATCGAGCTTCTGGTGAGGTGTCGTTTTCCTCCTCTAGCTCGATAAATTCTGGGTCTTCCGGCTCCTCGTTGATACGCATTAGGGTGTCAGCTTTAAGCAACACTAGCATCGATGCCCACAAAAAAGCCTGACCGGATTGAGATAATTCAGCATCATGCCGTCTATATTCCCCTTCATCGCTTAAAGCCAGAGTACTTAAATAACGGTCAATGACATCAATCACCTGAACATCCCAAGGGTTAATTTCCCCTCGCTGGGCTAGGTCGATGAGAAGAGCGATCGCTTCAGTAGCTGGTGTTCCAGTCATCAGAGGCTGCCTTCAAGAGTTGAAGGTTGGAAGGTTGGATGGTTGAAGGTTGGATGGTTGGAGGTTGGATGGTTGAAGGTTGGATGGTGAAAGGTTGGATGGTGAAAGGTTGGATGGTTGAAAGTTAGGTAAATAACCTTATAACCTGCAACCTACTAGCCTGCAACTTCTTCTGTCATAGAGTGAGATGGCGATAACGCAGGGAGTTGTTGCTGTTCGAGTTCTGTCTTATAGCGTTCAACCTCTTGCTCTAATTTCTCAATTTGTTGGTCTTTGGAACGGAGCTGACGCATGACTGAGAAGGATACGAGCTGCTGCTGTAATCGTGTCCAGATGCTGAACATCCAAGCCAGGATAGCCCCTAAGCCCATAGCTACAATTAGCTCAATGGATAAGGGCGCTTGAACCTGGAGGTCTTTAACGAGATGAATCACAGCAGGTTCGGTATTTTCTAAGCTAAATAAAACCAAAGCCAAACACAGCGCAAAAATAATCAAAAAATTAATCTGTCTCATAGCTGAATTAATTTTTTAAGTCGCTGGCTAATTTTACAAGAGGAAAAAGGCGCAATCCCTTTTCTTTACAGTTGTAACCCGGATTTGGGATCACTATTCGATCAGTCGGGTCGATGGTTGATGAGCGAGTGCTTCAGGGGAGGCTCCTTGAGGTTGATGCTGTAACCGGATGGCATCGATTGTCCCCTTAACCGTTCCAGCAATGGGGACAGCAACAATCACACCAAACACACCAGCCATCTGGGCTCCTACTAGTAAAGCAATGAAAATTAAGATGGGATTGAGCCCGATAAATTCGCCCATTAATCGGGGAGCTAAGAGATTGTCTTTGATTTGCTGCATAATAATAGCCGCGATCGCTACTCGAATTCCTAACCAAAAGCTGTTGAGCATGACCAAAATTGTGACTAACCCAATCCCCAGGGTGGCACCGATAAACGGAATGAGTTCAGCGACGCCAATCAGCAGAGCGAACAGCAGGGCAAAAGGAACCTTTAAAACCAAAAATATAGGAGTCAGTGTGGCAACGATAAATAATCCTAAAAGGATTTGGCTAATAAAAAAATTCTGAAAATTCAGCCGTAAGGATTCACTAAAAGGTATTCCAAATTGAGGAGGCAGTAATCTGACTAGACCTTGCCAAAGGCTTGCACCATACAGCAACATATAAAACGCCAAGACGATAACCAAGATAGTATCGAGTAGTCCCGATAGGGTGCCTAAGGCAAATCCAAAAACCTGAGTAGCCACCACTTGCACCTGGCTTTCGATCCGAGCATTGAGGCGAGTGGTAAAATCATTGAGGTCAATTGGGATGCGACGCGCCCTTGCCCAAGCATCAAACTTTTCTAGATTATTGCTACTGGTTTCTAACCAAGTTGGAATATTGTTTAACAGTTGAGTAAATTGGTCAATCACAATTGGCACTAGCGTGATTCCGAGAATGACCAATAAAGCCAAGGTGAGCAGTAAAACAACGATTACCGCCTGAGACCGACTCCGGTAAAACCGCTCGATGAATCGCACGGGATAGTTGAGTAGAAAGGCGAGAATTGCCGAAATGGATAGTACCGTAATCAGATGCTCGAAATAGCGAAAGACTTGGGACAAAATCCAGAGATTGAGCGCCAACAGGGGACCTGCAAGCCCAAAAAAGAGGAGACGTTGCCAGTAAGTCCAACCGTGCATTGAAAATATATTGCGGTAGCGGCTCATTGAGGCAGAATTTTAAAGGCTGAGTTGACAAAACGAGACGGACAAATAGACACAACGAAAGATGGACACAAGCGTAGCGAATTTACGCAGGGAGTACACCTTCCAAGGATTGAGTGAAACGGATGTAAACCCTAATCCCTTTGAGCAGTTTAAACTCTGGTTTGACCAAGCATTGGCAGCTAGGTTACCAGAACCGAATGCGATGACCATTGCTACTGCTTCTTTGGATGGTAAGCCTTCTGCTCGGATGGTGTTACTCAAGGACTACGATGAACGAGGCTTTGTCTTTTATACCAACTACGACAGTCAAAAGGGACAGCACTTGAGAGAGAATCCTTGGGGAGCGATCATTTTTTGGTGGGCCGAGTTAGAACGGCAGGTGCGGATTGAAGGGCGGGTAGAGAAGGTTTCAGAGGCTGAATCGGAAGCTTATTTTCGCAGTCGTCCGCAGGGTTCTCAATTAGGGGCTTGGGTATCTGATCAAAGTCAAATTATCGACAGTCGCGAGGTGCTAGAAGAACGGTTGCAGCAACTCAAGGAGAAATACGAAAATCAGGAGGTACCGCGTCCACCGCATTGGGGAGGGTTTCGGGTGATTCCCGATAAAATTGAGTTTTGGCAGGGGCGTCCGAGTCGGCTACATGATCGCTTACTCTATCAGCGAGAAGAAAATGGAACTTGGACGATTCAACGCCTATCACCGTAGTCACAGAGTCAAGACTTACGCAGAGCCTTCTATCTATATGTAGGGTGGGCAATGCTCACCTTACGCCTATAAATAGTAGGGAAGGAGAAATTGCTAAATTTTGCGTCAGTACTCAAAGGTAGTTCAACCCGCCGAAGTGGGTTACCGATAGGAAAAGAGGGTTGAGCGTGAACATTTTACAAATTGTTAAATGGGCGGCAGGTAGTCTGGTGTTTGTCACTTTCATCAGTTCTGCCTCCACTGCTACAAGAATGCCGAGATTTTTTGTAGAATGCCATGCTGCGGATACCCCTCAAAACGATACTGCCAAACAGTATTGGTATCACTTGAGAGCACACGGATTGGCGGAGCGTGTGGAAAACGGGATTAATATCAATCTGGATGAAAAAAAGATTGTTCTATCGGTTGATACCAAGCAACCTGGGCAAGAGGAATCAACGGTGCTTTATACCGACTTACCTCTAGTACAGCGCCAAGAGCAGCCTTGTGAAAATGACCAGTGCCAAAAGGTAGATTATGAGCCCAAAGATTTTCAACAGTCGCTCATTGTCACCTACGATAAAGATCAAGGTGGGATAGCGGTCAAACATGCGATCGCACCCGATAAGGTGATCGAATCTCATGGAGGTTGTATGTTTGTAGGACTTCCCTCAAGAGATTAGAACCTACATTATCCCCTCCCAAGCAGTCAACGGCTACACTTTTTCCGGTCTTGATGCGGAATTGAGCGATCGCCTAGTGAAGTCATTTGATGTAGCACCATTACCCTATATACCCAGTTGCGTTCAATCGTAGTAGATAGCAAGAGCAGGGGGCAGAGAAAAAGAACGTTATCTCTTGGAATGCAACTTCGTATAAATTATTCCTGCTGCACTCCAAGAATATCGGTACTACAGGCAAGCCCTAATCGAGTCAAGAGAATTGCTGTCCGAGTTGAACAATCACGCTTTGTTGTCATGCCACCTAAAAAAAAAGAAAACGATGGATGCGGATGTGCGAGTGTTCCCATTTCATTAATCCTAGTTTTGTTAGGCGTTGGTTATTGGGGTTTTACGCATCTAAAACATCTAAATGTCAGCGAATTTTTGTCTAATTATCAACTCAATAATCAACAATCAACTCCTCCGAATCATCAACAACCCACTTCTCCTAATTTGACCCCGGTACCGACGCAGTCCGTACCTGCTGCCGATTCTCCCATGGAGCCAGTAATTCCAACGGTTACACCGACAACTACTCCAGCCGCTTCACCATCTCCCGTAACCCCCAAGAAGTCAGTAGTGCCCCAAACTGCGTGGGAGAAAAAGCAAATTAGAGGCATTTATTTAAGCCGATATCAAGCAACTAATAATGCTAACGAACAAATGATTCGCTCACGAGTTCGTTATTATCGCCAACAAGGAATCAACACAATTATTCAGGGAGTGTGGGGGAATGGTTGCACAATGTATAACAGTGAAGTTATGCAGCAAACATTTGGGTACAAAAGTTGTCCCAATCAATTTCGAGAGCAATGGTTAGATTGGTTGATTGATGAGGCGCACAAGCAGGGAATGCAAGTTCACGCCTATTTTGAAAAGGGAATTAAACTCGATAAAAATAGCCCAATCTTTGATGAGGCAATTGCTAAACGATGGATTGTGCCTGGGGTCGATAAAACCTATGCTGGCATCGATCACTATGTACTCGATGTAGAAATTCCCGAAGTTGCTGATTTATTTAAAAAAGTCTCAGTAGAGTTTGTCCAAAAGTATCCCTCTATCGATGCAGTTCAGTGGGACGATTACCTGGGTTATCATGCTGACTTACCCGGTAAAGTCGATCGCACGGCTCATTTGACTAATTTTGTGCAGCAGATGAGGGCTGACATCAAGAAAGCGAACCCCAACGTTAGCTTCGACCTTTGCCATCATAATCCTTATTGGGGAAAACGTTATTTTGCTGCTGATTGGGCTAATTGGAATGTTGATCGAGTTTTCATTCAAACGTATAACGATGCTAATTTCAACCAAGAGCTAGATTATGCCCAAAAATATGCAGGAGTGGCAATTTCAGATCAACAGTTGCATCGCTTGAAAGAACTGGTAAATAATCCCAAAATCAAGAGTGTTTTACTCTTTCCCTCCTCTGGAAAACCCGAAGAGTCTGCGGCTTCCCTTAAAAAGTTGATTCCCATGACTAACGAGGGCAAGAAGCTGTAAAAATTTACAAAAATTTAAGAATGAGGAACTGTCACAAGCGATCGCCAGTAGTAGGACTTGGTTGTGTTGCATAAGTTACTTGCACTCAGAGAGAGGAAAGATAAGTAAAAGCTAAGAACAACCAGGCAATGTCTTTACGGTATCTTACGATCGATGAACTCCTGCTGAAAATAGACCCACCCTACCAATCCGGTTGCCAAGAACTTCTTGCCCAGTATCGCCCTCTATTTGAGTCAGCAAGGGGTTCCTCCCACAACCATCAGGCTTGGGAAGGCGGATACATCGATCATTTACATGAAGTCATGAATATCTCAGTCGTCTTGTACGAGACTCTAAGTAAATGTCGCTCTTTGCCATTTTCCCTATCAGATGCTCTGCTCGTACTCTTTGTACATGACTTAGAAAAACCTTGGGTGTACGTGCAAGTTGACGGAACTTGGTGCAGGAATCAAGAGTTGGCTTCCAAGGAAGACACTCATGCTTTTCGGCTCAAAAAGCTCTCTGAACACGGGATACATTTACCTACACATCTAGAGCGTGCCGTATTTTTTACTGAAGGCGAACTCAATTATTACAGTAATCGTGAACGAGCTATGAGTCCACTAGCCGCATTTTGTAATATGTGTGATGTAGCCAGTGCGAGATTGTGGCACGATTTTCCAGGTGAACAGGATGATTCCTGGCGCGGGGCAAAGCGGTTCCGCCTGACAATGGAGTAGTGGCACAGAAAAGAGGACACGAGAAATAGTGTTCAGCGATCGCTTTCTTGTGTTTCCTCTCCATTAGTGAATTTTGGAGCTGGAGACAGTCGCTTTGCGATCGGGAAAAGGTTAAGAGGGGTAGAAAACAGGAAAGCCCTTTCCCTTTCCCCTCTTCTCACGATATGCAACCTATAAGAACGACAGCTCAGATATGAATGTGGGGATGGCTATTGTTGAGATGTGGTCACCTTAGGCTTAGGCTTGGGCTTAGGCTTGGGAGTAGCATTACTGGTTTTGGGGGCAGCCTTGTTTTCTGAAACGGGCAATGGCGAGCGTTCCTTGCCTTTTGAAGCCGCTCGTTTGACTTTTACCGCCTCAGTCTTATCTTTCTTACCAGCTTTTAGATAATTCGGCGGCTCCTCCGTAGGGATTCCTAAAAGCGAAATAAACTCAAAGTTGTCGCGAGCGCTGTTGAATCTCGCCTTGATTTGGACAAAGGAGGCTTTGCCCTGATGTTCCTTATCCAACTTTGGGTTGAACCGGAATGGGGGCACAGGGGCATCTCGCCACATTACAGGAATGTGAGATGCCTTCATGAAGTTGACTTTTTTGTCTACAGGAGCAGATTTGATGTACTCAAGCCGCTGCTTGTTGAAGTTTTTAAAGACTGAAATGCACGGTACCCGACAAACTGGAATGAACTGCCATAAACCGGAGAGTTTGAACTCCAAATCTTCTAGTTCGCGCGTCAATCCCTCCCCAGACGCTGAGTGCCCGACAAATCCTGCCAGTTGAAATCCGAGTTGGTAGGGCTGTTTTCCGCCAGGGTAGTGAGTAACCCTGGGATAGACGATTAGCCTTTGTTGGGTAATTCCAGTACTTTCAATCTCTTTTTTGAGCGCATCATAAGCTCTCTTGTGAGTGCTGGCATAATAGAGTCCGTATCGCTTGTCTCCGATAGTCACAAAGGTTTTTTCCTCATCGGTAGTGATATCACCCTTGATAATGCCAACCGCTTGGAAGAAGGCTCCCTGCTCCTCCTCTTGAGCAGGGGAAGAAGAGGAACCAGGGGAGAGGTTTTCAGGAGGGGACTCAGACTCCTGCTCAACTTCACTGGGTTCCATCTCACGGCAAAGGGCTGTTTCGGGACAAGGACTGGCGGGAATTTCTCCCCCTTCCTCCCCAGTTCCCTGGAGTTCTTCCTGCTCTTTTCGCTCAGGGGAAGAGGCTTCATAGGCATGAGCTGACTCATCCACGGGAGTAGGTACCACGGGCTCCGGGGCAGATTCAGCATCTAAGACAGGCTGTTCAATCGATACCGTTTCCGATGGGGGCTGTGGCGGCTCTTCTGGTTGGGATGAACGCTTAACGGCAAGAATATTCAATCCCTTGGTTGGGGGTATCTTCTTCTGTTGTGAACGTTTCTTTTTCATGAGTGTGGGAAAAGAGAGGATGCCTATCTCAGCCAAAACACTTAAATGCGTCCGCGAGCGCTTGAAGCGCTTCATGAGACAAGAGAGAGTAGTGAGCAGCTCATGAGAGCATCGTCGTGGCTGGTATATTGTACCAGTCTAGCCAGTTGGTTGGATGGTTACTGCGGAGACCAGAAAGGGGACAGGGGAAAGGGGAAAGGTACATTAACCTAATTCGTAATTAGAAATTCGTAATTCGTAATTAAAAGACGGGTTAGAATCCCCGGCTTCTTAAGTCACCCACGTTCAGGCGGGCTCTCATCTCCGTCTGAACGTCAATTACGAATTACGCATTACGAATTTTTAATTGAGCTTTTCGCTTTTTTTCTCTCATCCGATGCACTGCCAAGTCTACGCAAGGGCAGCTTACAACCCTAGTCCTTAAAAGCTGCTGCTCAGTCCAATATTGAGTCAATGCACATTAGCTGACTAAGGCGTTTACCGAGCAGGATTACTAATATATCCCCATGTTTCTCCCTCGAACTTAGCGGAAATATCTGGGGAACTATTAGAGCCACCAATATTGACTTCTTTGACCCATTCTCCGATCGCACTGACTCGTGCTAATCCTTCAGAAAAGGATGATGCATCGAGAAATTGGGGTTGAATCACGAAGTTACCTGTTTTGTTAATAAAACCTGCTTTTTCTCCCTTTCTCACCATTGCCAACCCTTCAGAGAAGGGGTAGACTCCATCTCCCTTATAATTCTCAGGCCCAACAAATTGATTCGGGATAACCATTGAACCACTTTTATCAATGAAGCCCCAGTTACTGTCCAGTTGTACCCCTGCTAGCCCTTCAGAAAATTGCTGCACCTCGGTAAATTGGGGTTCAATGACTAATTTCCCCGTTTTGTCAAGGTACCCCCATCGTTCAGAGTATTCAGATACGCGCACTCTGACGGCTGCTAATCCTTCTGAAAAAGGTCTTACTGCCTCAAACTTGGGTTCAATGACAGTTTTTCCCGTCTTGTCGATAAAGCCATATTTTCCA